>SKLK01000010.1 GCA_007123265.1 Kiritimatiellia bacterium | reverse complement strand
TTCAGCGAGTCGGGCACGTCTTTCAAGGACGTTTCCGCAGCACGCTGATCGATAGTGACGGTGCTTGGCTGCTTCAGGCCAGTGCTTATTTGCATTTGAATCCTGTTCGGATTTCGGCCTTGGGGCTGGGCAAGAAGGATAGCAAGACTGAAGCGCTGGGGCTGGTTAAGCCCGATGCGGGGCAGGTTCGGGAGCGTTTGCGGGTTTTGCGTTCGTATCGTTGGTCTTCGTATCGGGCCTATGGAAACTATGCCGCTGCTCCGGCGTGGCTGATAACGAGTGAAATCCTCAAGCGGGCAGGTGGCCGGGATCAGTACCGGCGGTATGTGCAGTCGCATGTGTCTGGAGGGTTAGCTGCTTCGGGTTTTGATGAGTTAAGGGACCGGGTGGCCATCGGTAGCCGCGAATTTATTGATCATGCCCGCTCGTGGGTGCAATCGGTTTCACCGGAGCAGGCAAATCGTGTCTTTCTTGCGCGCTGTATTCCCTTCGAGCGGATCGTGTCTGTTGTTGAGTCCGTTAAGGGAGAGAGCTTTGATCAGTTCCGTGATCGCCATGGGGATTGGGGCTTGGCCCTGATACTTTATCTGGCCCGTCGCCACAGCGGGCTAACCTTGTCGGAGATCGGGACGCAGGCAGGAGGGTTGGCATACAAAGCAGTGTTTGCGCAGATCAAGCGCCTGAGAAGGAAATTGGATGAAAACAGCTCATTACGGGCAATTGTCGAACAGTGCGAGCAGAAAATGTCGATTGTCGAGACGTGACCCCACTTTTTTGACCCCACTTTTTCTTTTGACCCCACTTTTGTCGACCCTCCAGAAAGCCCGGCTCACCATCGCGTGGTGGAATCACACATCAGCGCTCTTCGATCCGCCGGTAATGGCGTCATGGATCACGTGGCGGCGCATGGATTCGAGGCCTTCAAATTGGCGACTGGCCTCAAAGAGATCCTGCAGTGAAAGCAGTGCTTCAAGCAGAATGTAGCGGGCCACTTCGCCGCCTGGGCCAGCGACGGACAGGTCTAAAGCATTCTCGTTTTGGGTCAAGGTAAAGGCGAGCTGATCCTTACGGATGCGGTAGGTGGGGACATCGACCGGGAGCCGAAATACGAAGAATTCCTCGTTCCGAAAGGCGCGCACCAAGTGATGAAGCAGAAATTCGGTGACATCTGCGGTTGGAAACGCGAGCGTCAGTGTGGCGCCTTCCGATTCCTGTGGGTCAACGACACGGCGCAGGCCAGCACCTCCATGTAAGGAGCGATGCAACAGGGGCGGAGCCATCAAGGTGGTGAGCAGGGTCATCATAATTGCTGCGCCAAAGATGTCCGGTGGAATCGCGCCGGTGGCCAAGCCGATTCCGGCGACGATCAGGGCGACCTCGCCGCGCGGTAACATGCCGAGGCCAATACGGAGGGAGCCGCGCAAATTGAAGCCGCTGATCCAGCCCGCCGCGCCGCAGCCAAGCACTTTGGAGCCGATCGCCACAAGCGTATAAACGCCACCAAAAATCAGCATGCCGCGCATGGCGGCGAGATCAACCATCATGCCCATCACGCAAAAGAAAATGGGTACCAAGACATGATACACGTTGTGCAGCTTGTCTTGGATCAGATCCACCAGATCGGTTTGGGCCAGCGCGAGTCCGGCAATGTAGGCGCCGATGATCATGGCCAAGCCAAGCATTTCCGAGAGGCCCGCCAGGAAGAGGGCCAGGCCCAGTGAGATATAAGCGATCGTTCCTGGATTCTTGACGGTCTTCACGAACCGGGCGATACGGCGGGCCGACAAGAGACCGATGAGCGTTAGAATCAACCAGAACGCGATCCCCTTGCCGGCAATAGCCACAATCTGCAGCCAACTAAATGTACCACCAGCCTGTTCAAGTTTGGTCAGGCCAGTGACAATCGCGAGAATGATGATACAGAGCACATCGTCGAATACCGCAGCGGATAAAATCGTGACGCCCTCGGGTGAGTCCATGCGTTTTCGTTCCGACAGGATGCGGGCGGTAATCCCCACGGATGTAGCCGTGGAAATCGCACCGAGAAACAAGGCGATGGGGTCGGCCCAGGATGTCGCCAAGCCGAACCAAACAGCCAAGCCGGCACCAAAAATAAACGAAAAGAGGATGCCACCAACACCGACAATGCTGCCCTTGATTGAATAACGAATGAACATGGCTACATCGGTTTCCAGTCCCGACATGAACAACAGCAGCACAGACGCCAGTATAGCGATGCCGTAGAGTTCCGTGGAAACAGGGATGAGTCCCTCGGCTAGTGGGAAAAGGGGGCCGATCCAGGGCCAGGCAAAGGCACCCAGCGCGTAGGGACCGATCAGAATGCCAGCCGTCACTTCGCCAATGACGCTCGGCAGCCTGAGAAATCGCCGACACAAAAAACCAGCGACGTTGGCGACGATCAGGATGATAGCCAGATCGATCATCAATTTTACGATCGGATCTGCCCCGAAACCGGTATCATGAGCGCCCGAGAAGGCAAGCGCTGCGGACGGAAAGAGAAACAGTGCGCCGCATCCCAGCAGTAGGAGGCGGAGCGGACGCTTGGGTTGGTGCCGGTATGCTTTCATCCTTCGGTTTGACGGGGACGATCTCGCTACGCCACCCAAATCCCCCAGCGCTATGGGCGCTGGGGGGGGGTAACTAGACAGTACGGCGACCCGCTGTTTAGGCGGCGTCCTCGTCATCCACAAAGGGATGCGGGATCAGCTCCGTATATTCGTCAACATTGGCGCCGTTCAAGCAACGATCGATGATCTTACGCCCAACCGGGTGTAAGTCCTCATGGTCAAACTGCTTGAGTTGTTGTTTGAAGAAGTCGGCCAGCTGTGCGGCGCCTTGATCATACGCCTCAGGGCCGACCTCCCGCTGCAGATCCACTTGCAGGAGGATGGACGGAATACTCTGTCCCTCGACGGTGATACTCTTGAGGGCATAGCCCAACAAGGGGCAGCGAGCGGCCACGACTTGCTCCTTGTGGAATAAGGCTCCCCCGCGGCGCGCGAGGTACTCACGCGCGATCCACTGTGGCATGAAGCTGGTTTCCCACACGCCAATATGTTGGTTGGGGCAGAGGATGTAGCGCACTTTGGGCGTATCCATAATTTGGGTGAGCAATAGATTGGCCTGATCGACCATGCGCCCGGTGGCAAACGGCCAGTAGGAACCGACTCCTTCCGAGCTCATGCCCTCGGTTTGCACGATACTGGGATTGGCATGGCCACGGGGGGCGACCAAGCGCCAGAGCCAAGCGAGCGCCGGTGGCAATAAGTGGAAGACGCCGATGATGCCGTAGCTTGGGTTTTCGCGAGTACAAGGTGGCGTCCGTACACCGAAACTGCGAATATCCACGGATACCGCGCCTTGGACAATGTCCGGTACGGCGGTGCGCGGAATCACGACGCGCGGATTGGGACAAGGCACACCGGGTTCGTCCTCAATGTGGTCCCAAATCAACGCAGTACTGTCGGGTTTCGCCTCAACGTTAAGGAACAGGAGCGGCTCAGAGGGATGAATCGTCATTTCTTCCAAATGCGGATCAATCCCATAATGCGTGATGTGATTGACGCGGACAAACCAGCCCTGCTCGGCGTCCATCAGGGTCAATTTCCCATTCTGCCGGCTCAATGAGGGGTGGCAGAGCGCCATGTCATCGGTTACCGGTCGCAGTTCGCAGTTGCGCGGCAGGACAACGGTTCGGCGTTCACCGGACTGGATATTGCGTCCCAGTAAGAGACTGCCGTCACGATCGCGGTGAACCTGCTCGAGCATTTCGCTCTTACCGCCGCCGCTGGCCCCTTCGTGCATGATCGTGACCTTGTTTTCATAGGGCGTAATCACTTGCACCGTCGAACAATGGGCAGTGACCCATTTTTCCCGCTCGCCCAGCGAGAGGAGTACCCCGTAGATCCCTTTCTTGGCGCTGGGGCCGGGATAAAGATTATAGCTGAACAGTTCATGCAGGTTTTCATCGCGGTTGTGTACCACCATTTGTTTTCCGTCAAAATGGGTATGCCGGAATACCGGGGCGACATAGATCACTGCGCGTGGCGCGAAATTTTCAGGCATTTCGTCCTGGGCCAGAATCCCTTGCAGCAAGGCCAGACCCAGCGCAAAAAAGCCGGCGTTGGAGGGCGCCACGACCAAGGCATCGGCGCCCTTGCCGGGTTCGCCGGCAAAGAAGGGGAAAAGGGCCAATTCCTGCGTCTTCAGCCAATCGAAGGTCTCTTGCCGCAACGCGGAAAAATTACTGCCGTACCGGTCCCCGTAGCGTGGCTTGTCGGTGGGGCTATCGTCCGCGATCACCATGCAGTCCGGATCACGCCGCCGCATATAGGGCTCAACGTAGTTGGCTGCAATACCGTTCTTGACGCGGCTGACCAAGGCTTCAACCACACGTCCCTTGCCCGGCACGTCGTAGGCCACTTCATGAACGCCGTTCACGGCGTCGCGAACGGCGAGATCAAGCAGGTCCGCCTCGTTTCGCGCAACCAGGTACTTTGGACAGGCTCGCAGGACCTCTTCGAGTTCTGCGGGTAAATGAAATTCAATGTTAGCCAGTTTCATATAGGTTCTCCGTTTGTTGGGTTGGAAATCTAGATAGAGTGTGGTGGTCTGTCAAGTGCTCGCCATTCGCATGCGACTTTGGCATTCCAAATACAGCTTTCTGCTGATCCAAGCATCCGTGGCCGCATAGGTGATTTGGGTGTCCGTTAGCGTTTTCCGGCTCCAATTGGAGCATTGGGCCTTTTTTGATATCCGAAATCCGAACAGGGCCGCCGCCAGCCCGCGTAGTCCCTGATTCTTGATCCGCAAGGTCTTGGCAAATTCTTCCAGGCCGACGAACCCGGCTGGCTCGAAGGGGTCCAATTCGCGCAGTTGTTTCAGGTCAAAGTCCAGCGCCACGCCGGCCTTGATGATGTTCGGATCGCCCAGGACCTCCTTCAACGGGGCAGGAATCCGTTGATCAACCAACCGAAAGAGGTAGACCCGATCGCTGCCAGCGAGTTGGATCAGGGATGGCAGGTAGGATTCGCCTTTTCGAAAGGATGGGCGGGTTTCCGTGTCAAAGCCCAAAATTGTTTCCTGCTGCAATTGGCGACAAGCGGCAACGGCTTGTTCATCCGTTTGCACCAATTCGATCGCCCCCCGATACTGGTCGATCGGCAGTCGGTTGATGTCATCCCGGGTCAGGGCAATGGCATACTCCGGTTCCGGGCGCGTGACCGGGCCTGTCGCTTCCGCTGGCTGATCCTGATTGAATGTGTCTTGAGCTGTCATGATGGTCTGGATAAGATGCCTACAACCTATCGATCGGTTTTGAGATTGCAATCTTAATGAAGAACAAAAGGGGAAAATGCCCATTATTACGCTAACCTCGGATTTCGGCACATTGGATGGCTATGTTGGGGCGATGAAAGGCGTGATATTGGGGATGGCGCCGACAGCGGTGGTAACCGATATCGCCCACGATATCCCGGCTCAGGACGTGGAGGCGGGGGCTTGGTGCGTTGGCCTTTGCTGGGCCTATTTCCCCGTCGGCACGATTCATATTGCCGTGGTCGACCCGGGCGTGGGCACGGATCGGGCCGGCTTATTGGCCTGTGTCGATGGCCAGTATTTGATTGGGCCGGACAACGGGGTCTTTACCCAGCCCCTCTCGCAGGCCAAAACGGTGGAGGTCCGTAAATTGAGGGATTCGATCCATCGATCGACGGGACCCTCAACTACGTTTCATGGGCGCGACATTTTTGCCTATGCCGCCGGTCTGTTGGCGGCGGGAGAAGCGGACTGGCGCGCCTTGTCGGAACCGGTCGATGCCTATACCTTGCTGGCTCAACCGGGCCCAGCCTATGATGAGACGGAAGTGCGCGGTCGCGTCTTACATGTTGACCGGTACGGGAATTTAATCACCAATATTGTCGCCGACCGTTTGCCGCCCGACGCCCAATGGATGGTACGTGTGGGCGGTGCTACGGTGTCCGCGCCGGATTTGAGTCGCACCTATGGCGACGTCGGCGAGGGCAGCCCCGTCGTATTGATCGGCTCAACCGGACGTGTAGAAATAGCGGTCCATGCCGGTTCGGCGAGCCGTGTGTTCAGCGTGGATCGGGGCGCGGAAATTGTAATGAAGAAACTGGTCTGACCGGCGGGGGGCGAACGTTCTCCGCGTCTGTCGGTAGCGAATGAAAGGGATACGTATGGGGGCAACAGCAATCTGGGATACTTTGCAGAAACACTATGACGAGATCAAAGACCGTCACTTACGGGATTGGTTTGTTGCGGAACCGGACCGCGCCGAGCGGTTTTCATTGGCGGTTGACGGCCTGTGGCTGGACTATTCGAAGAACCGCTTGGATCAACGCGCGCTCGATTTGTTGATTGAGTGGGCGGACGCATCCGGCTTGGTAGCGGCGCGTTCGGCGATGTTCAAGGGCGAGGCGATCAATCGAACCGAGCAACGCGCCGTTTTGCATGTCGCCTTGCGCAACCGGTCAAATACCCCGATTTACGTGGACGGCGAAGACGTGATGCCCGCGGTCAATCAGGTGTTGGCGCAGATGGACCGGTTTTCCCGTCAGGTTCGTTCCGGTGAATGGCGCGGGCACACGGGGAAACCGATCCGGCACATCGTCAACATTGGTATTGGCGGCTCGGATTTGGGGCCGGTGATGGCGTATGAAGCGCTGCGCCCCTACAGCAACCGGGAGCAGTCGATCCAGTTTGTATCGAATGTCGATGGTACCCACATCGCCGAGGCCCTGCGCGAGTTAAATCCGGAGGAAACCCTGTTCATTGTCGCCTCGAAAACCTTTACCACCCAGGAGACCTTGACCAATGCGCATACGGCGCGCGATTGGCTGCTGAAGGGGTTGGGCGATGAGTCGGCGGTGGCCCGTCATTTCGTGGCCGTCTCCACCCATGCGGAAAAGGTACAGGCGTTCGGCATCGATCCGGTCAACATGTTCGTATTCTGGGACTGGGTCGGCGGTCGGTATTCCTTATGCTCCGCCATTGGCTTGTCGTTGATGGTGGCGATTGGTCCCGACCGGTTCTATGAAATGCTGGACGGTTTCCATGCCATGGACCGCCACTTTGAAACGGCGCCGCTGGCTGAAAATATGCCGGTGCTCCTGGCGCTGATTGGCATCTGGTACAACAACTTTTTCGGCGCCGAAACCCATGCACTGCTGCCGTATGACCAATATTTGGCCCGGTTTCCTGCCTACTTCCAGCAATGCGACATGGAAAGCAATGGAAAATCAATTGACCGGCAGGGACGCCCGGTGACGGCGCAAACCGGACCGATTGTCTGGGGCGAGCCGGGGACCAACGGGCAACACGCATTTTACCAATTATTGCATCAGGGCACTAAACTGGTGCCGGCGGATTTCATCGGTTTTTGTCATTCGCAAAATCCGCTGGGTGATCATCACGTCAAGCTGATGGCGAATTTCTTTGCCCAAACGGAGGCCTTGGCGTTTGGCAAGACCGCCGAACAAGTCGCTGCCGAAGGCACCGCGCCGGAGCTGGTTCCGCATCGGACCTTTGTCGGCAACCGACCGACCAACACCTTGTTGGCGGAACGGTTGACCCCCTTTGTCCTGGGCCAGTTAATTGCCCTGTATGAGCACAAGGTTTTTGTGCAGGGGGTCTGCTGGAATATCTTTTCCTTCGACCAATGGGGGGTGGAATTGGGCAAGCAATTGGCTGGAGCGATTCTGCCCGAACTGACGGCTGAATCCGCACCGGCCCTACGGCATGATGCCTCTACGAACCAATTGATTGAGCGGTTCCGTCAGTTGCGTAGTTCGTAAGGGGCACGATCATGGCATCGTCCACAGCCATTCAATGTACGGCATGCGGCCAGGAATCCTGGGTACTCAGGGAACCGCTTTACGAGGGATTCACCAAGGTGGGCGAAACGTTCGTTTGCGCCGCGTGCGGGCATGTCTATGCATCGGAGGATGACGTGCCCTACGTCGTCTCGCGTGGGCCCGCGTTGTTTACCGAGGCCGATCGTACCCCGGCTCCGGCGGTCTTCGCCGAAGACGAGCAGAAGCGGTTGTGCCGCTATTGCCGGCATTATGTGGTGAATCCGTTTACGCAATGGTGCGGGGTGCATAAACGTGAGGTTGAGGCGACCGATACCTGTGACCAATTCAGTCTACGGGAAGGGGCGGAACGCAGCGACTGAAATGGCCCATACGTCCGCCGCTTGGATGGGCAGGAGCCAAGGCGCGGCTACCCATAACAAGATGGCGGTAGCGGCCAGACCGAGTGGTAACCGCTGGACCCGCCACGATTCGTCCCCGGCGCCGGTCTCCTTTTTTAGCCGGACGAGTTGCAAGGCGTCGTCTGACGAGAGCAGCACGGCGCGCAGTACCGATTGCCAGCCGGGCAACCGGCTCAAGATCCGGCCCAGGCCACGGGCGAACTGCCCGGCGCCTGCCAGGCCCGCCGCCGTTTCCAAGTAGACTTCCATACAAACAGCCGCCAGCAGCAAGGCCCAATCCAGTTGCGTGCGAGCCAGGCAACCCAGCAGACGGCGAGGCCCACGAAGCGGTGCCAAGCGGGTCCATTCAATCGCGCCGTGCACAAGGATCACGGCCAGCAGCCAGAATAACGAAAGCGCAATACTGAGTGTCACCGAAAGGACGATATACGGCAGAATAAAGCTCCACCGGTCATCGTGTTCTTTGATCCAGCGCTTCATCCGTTTGCGTAGGCCTGCGCCACTTCTTCCGCCAGGATGGCGACCCCTTCCTGCACCACGTTATCGCCTTGCGCATACGATAGCCGCAGGCATTCATTGGCATGTGGGTGCGGGCTCTCGAGGCCATAGAAGAAGTAATGCCCGGAGACGACCAGCACCCCGCGCTGTTTCAATCGCTGATACAGTTCCCTCGACGATATCGGCAGGTCTTCCATCCAGATCCAAAGGAATAGGGCGCCTTCGCTGACATGGATTCGGTAGGGGAGCGAGTCGGTCAGTGCGTCATCCAGCCACGCCATCGCCTGGCGGGATTTCTGTTCGTAGAATGGACGAATTACCTGTTGGCTCATGTCATACAGCCGTCCGTCGTGCAACAGCGGAGTGGCGATGGCTTGGCCGATATTGCCGTTGGCCAAGCCGACTACGGCGTTCATGCCGGCCACAGCCCGGATCAGTTCCGGTGGACCGAGGATGATGCCGGTGCGGGTGCCGGGCAAGCCGAGTTTGGACAAGCTCATAACCAGAACGGTGTGCTCCGTCCAAAGCGGTGTGGCGCCATTAAAGATGATGTCTGGAAACGGCGCGCCATAAGCGTTGTCCACGATCAAAGGAATCTGAGCCTCCGCAGCCAACGCATTGAGGCGATGCATTTCCTCATTCGTCAACACGTTGCCGGTCGGATTGGTGGGGCGCGACACGCAGATGGCGCTGGTGGTTCCACGCAGGTGCAATTGATCAAAGTCAATGTGGTACTTAAACCGATGATCGCCGAGCAATTCGAGGGTAGGGGGGATGGCCCGGAAGCAGGTGCCGGGCAGAAGCTGGTCCGCGTAACCGATGTATTCCGGCGCCAGCGGCAACAGTACTTCCGCTGGCTCGTCGCCGCTCGATTTGCGTTGAAACATGTTGAGTAGGTAGAAGAAGGCGTTTTGGCTGCCGTTGACGACGGCGATATGTTCAGGCCCGAGCCTCCATCCGTATCGTACGGACAGGCTGGTTGCGAGGGCCTCCAGAAAATCGGGATTCCCTTGGGGCGTGTCATAGTTCCCCAGCACGCGTTCCAAGTGCTCCGGCGTATCGGCAATCTGTGTCCACGCCGACCGCCAGACCGCCTCCAGCGCAGGGATGTGTGCGGGATTTCCGCCACCCAGCATCCGGTAGGTTTTTCGGCCCGACATCGCCGTGCCCAAATCGTCCATCAACTCATTGATGCCGGTGTGTTGAGAGTAGTTCTTACCAAAATTTGAAAGTGACCAATTCATCATTTCCCCACCATAGCAAGCCGCCGCCCGCTTGTCATTGATTACATCTTGTACATTTGGGACCAAAATTAGCGCTAACTTCTTGATCTAGAGTAATTTATGAAGAAAAAATTTAAACATTAATCTTCGCCGACGTGTATTTTTTTAACCAAGGAGCAAATGAAGAGGTTCGGTGTCAGTGTCCGTAGCCCGATAAAAAAGGATGAGTGACCATGAAAACGATTATTCAATTTTTTGCGCAAGTGGATACGATGCGGTGGTTGGCAGCCCCCTGTGCGCTAGTCATGATGGCTGGCGTCAGTTCTGCAAGTATCGACTTGTATCGTGTGCATGTGGTCGAGATGCGCGGCGAGTGGACGGATGAGGCGGCGCAGGTGGTATGGGTGACCGATGTGGAAACGGGTTCGGCCGGTTTTCGGGTGGAACGATTGGATGCCGATGGCGCCGTGGCATTGCATGAAGGGTGGTTGCAAGCGGACCTATTCACCGGTATGGGGCAAACCTATCGCGTTATGGATCCGACCCGGTCACTGGGTAGCAGCGCGAGGTATCGCGTTGAAGAGCTGCGGACGACTGGGGAAATTCGCGATTTAGGCGAATGGGATGTGGTCTTCGAGGTGCCGGCACCGGTTCGGACGATGGCGTTCATGCCGATGGAAGACCCGATCGAAGTTCTCTCCGGCCCGTCAAT
>SKLK01000260.1 GCA_007123265.1 Kiritimatiellia bacterium | reverse complement strand
TCCTCTATCCCTTGGCCACCATGCTGCTGGGGCGCATGTTGGCGTATCGCTTGCAACGCGAGCGGGACGCCAAAAAGAAACTTCAGGACATGGAAGAGCAGCGCATCCTGCAATTGCAACTCAAGGAGGCGCAAAAGATGGAGGCCGTGGGCCGTCTGGCCGGGGGCGTCGCCCATGACTACAACAACAAGATGCAGGTGGTGCTGGGATTCACGGAAATCGCCCTCCGCCGCGCCGGCAACGACCCGGATTTGCGCCAGTATCTGGAGGAAATTCAAGCCGCCGCCAATAAATCGGCGCGGTTGACCAATCAATTGATGACGTTCGCCCGCAAACAACCGATTCATCCCTGTGTCTGCAATTTAAATGACCTGATCGAGGATATGATGCCTATCCTGCGCAAATTGATTGGCGAAGATATAGAGATCGCCTGGCATCCGGCGGAGAATCTGTGGCCGGTCATGATCGACCCGCTGCAAACCGATGAAATCATGGTCAGCCTCGCCGGGCGCGCGCGGGATGCCATGAAAGATACGGGCCAGATGAGCATTGAAACGCAGAACCGAACCCTTTCCGCAGATACCGTCAAACCTCATCCCGACGCCAAGCCGGGCGATTACGTGATGATCAGTGTCACCGACACCGGCGAAAACATACCTCCCGAAGCCATCGAACATCTGTTCGAGCCATTCTATTCCATCTCCGCCGATGCCACCCCCGAGGATTTGGGTCTGGCTGTGGTTTACGGTGTAGTCCACCAAAACAACGGCTTCGTTCATGTGGACAGCATTACGGGTCAAGGCACCTCATTTAAAATCTACTTCCCGCACAGCGATAACGGCGCCGTATCGGCACCGCTTCAAGCGGAAAGCAGCGAGATCCCGCACGGGGCCGGCCAAAACATCCTCGTCATTGACGATGATAAATTTGTCTTGGATGTGCTGAAGGTCTCATTGACCAAGAGCGGGTACCGGGTGCTGGCCGCGAACAGCCCCACCGAAGCATTGACCCTGGTGGCTGATCCCGCGCAACGGGTGGATCTGATGATTACCGATGTCATTATGCCGGAAATGAATGGGCACACCCTGTACGAGCGGATCGCCGAAAGCCGACCCGGGCTCAAGGTGATCTACATTTCCGGATACACCGAGCAATCCGTGGTTCAACGTGGCGTACTGGGCGGGGAAGGTAGCAATTTTTTCCAGAAACCCTTCTCGATCAAGGCGCTGACCGCCCGCGTTCATGAATGTCTGCAGGGACAGTCGGACGCGTAGCGTGGACGCGTATAAAGAACGTCCCCGGTCGCAGTACGCGAGCCGGGGACATCCATTTGAAGTTCTGCTATTTGACGGCTTAAGGTAGCCAGCTAGCCACCAATGCTTGGTTATCGCTGATCCAACTACGGATCGCCCGTTCCTCGCCACCGTCCGGAACACCGTCCATGATGTCCATCAGCGAGCCGATTTGCTCCGCATCAAAACTCATGTTTGCGAACAGGGCCGCGATATCCGGATACTCATCCACGAAACCCAAGCGCGCGGCGGAGTGGATGAGTTCCGTGGCACCAAAGTCGCCGAGGGGATCTTCAAGATACTTGAGATCGTAGCGGGCGAATTTCCAGTGCGGGGACCAACCGGTTACAACGATCCAATCGCCATTATCAATGGCATTCTGCAAGGCCGCCGTCATAGCCGCTTCGCTGGAGGCGAGCAACTCAAAGTCCAGGCCGTAGTTCTCAATCGCGTTCTCTGAAGAACCCATAATGCCTGCGCCGGCATCAATACCGGTGATGCGCCCATTGAACCGGTCACGCGCGTCGTTCAGTTCAGCAATGCTGTCGATTGTCACATAGTCGGGCACGACCAGGCCGATGCGGGCCTCGTCATACCAGGTGCTGATCAGATCGACTTGCTCGCCATAACGTTCGTAGTAGGCGGCATGCGTATGTGGCAACCAGGTCTCAATCATGATATCCTGATTGCCTTGCGCCACTGAGGAATAGATCGGCGCGACATCGGCCATGGTGGACTCCACGTTATAGCCCATATCCTCCAGCAGAACGGTGGTCAAATGCATCACCGCCACGCCTTCAGCCCAATTCACATAGGCCAGGCGAATGGTATCGCCTTCATCCGCTTGCTGCGCTTGTCCACACCCCGACAGCAAGCCGATGCCGACTACCGCGGCAGAGAGGGTCGCCACCCATTTGGATTTGATTCTGTTCATATGTATCTCCTTTTCTTGTTGTGGCTGAACCGGCCTGTTCAGCCCGCTTGTTTGCGCGCGCTCCATGATCCGAGCGCATGAGTGATTCGATCCAGGTACATCGCCAAAATCACAATGGCGATGCCGCTTTCAAAGCCCATGCCGAGGCGCAACTGTGTAATGCCGCGCACGACTTGTCCGCCCAAGCCGCCGGCCCCGATCAAGGCCGCGATCACGACCATGGACAAGGCCAGCATGATGGTTTGGTTCACGCCTGCGAGAATGCTCGGCAAGGCCATCGGCAACTGCACCTTGAAGAGCTGCTGCATCGGTGTGCAGCCGAACGCATCGGAGGCTTCGATCACATCGTGCGGAACCTGGCGCAACCCCAGCGTGGCCAATCGCACGCACGGCGGCATAGCGAAGACCACGGTCGCGACAGCTCCAGGCACCTTGCCGATGGAAAAGAAGAAAACCGCCGGAATCAGATAAACGAAGGCGGGCATGGTTTGCATGAAGTCCAGTATCGGGCGCACGACCCGCTCGACCTTAATGCTGCGCCCGGCCCAGATGCCGACGGGGATGCCGATGAACAGGGCAATCAAGGTAG
>SKLK01000041.1 GCA_007123265.1 Kiritimatiellia bacterium | reverse complement strand
CGGGCCCTCCATTCTTGACAATCCGCAGGACCTCACCGTGGATGCGTTCGAGCCTGCGACCTTCTCCGTCAGCGCTGAAGGGATCGGGTCGCTGACGTATCAGTGGTTTTCCAATGGTGTCGCAGTTGCGACTGCCACCAATGCCATATTTGAGATCCCATCGGCCCGGGTAGGGATGGATCAGGCCGAGTACGCCGTGCGTGTCACCGACGACTTTGGATCAATTGATTCTGCGATCGCGGTGCTGACCGTCATCCCGCCGCCGCCAGACCTGACAGAAACGATCACATCGCTGAATCCTGATTACTGGTTCCGTTTTAACAATACGTTTGAAAATTCCGGTAGTGTTATGGCGCCTGACTTGATTCCAACCGGCATTACGTTTGGTGACAATGCTTATAGCCAAGCAGCCAGCGCGGCCGTCCTTGAGGGCAGCAACGCATCGCTGGAGCAGTCCGATCTTATCGCCTCCAGCGGCACACTTTCCCTGCTTTTCCGTACGCCGGATGCGCCCATGCAAACGGCATATGTGTTTGCGCAAGGGACGGATACCTTGGCAGGCGATGCCTTCAGTCTCTCCTACGCGGAGGGTGTTGGGCTGGCGTTACAAGCGGGCGATAGCAGCGCCGTATTGCACCCTGCGCCCCTCCCCTTATCGAGGTGGTTCATGCTCACCCTGACATGGGATGAAAGCCGTAGTAGCGAAACACTGCACTGGTGGTTAGGACTGATTGGCGGAGAGATGACCAGTGGCACGATGGATACCAGCGCTACGGCCCTCATCGGGGATGGCGGACCTTGGACGCTCGGAAACGAAGCGCCCGGTGGAGCATCGCCGTGGCAAACCATGGATAACGGCTCTGTGCGGTCGGGGCGTATCGATGAAGTTGCGCTGTGGAGCCAGGAACTGCCGCCGGCATCGGTCTCCAATCTATTTACCAGTGCCGCAGTGGGTGGCCCTCTCGTCAGCGTAATTATCGGCGGGGATATCCGAAACGGGAACTTTAATGCAGACACGAGCGCGACGGATCGCCGCACCTTCGCGGAAACGCCGTTCTGGCAAAACATCGGCACCGGCGGACAAGGCCAAGCCGCCATTGCCACGCGATCCAACCAAACCTTCGACGGAACACGGAACGCGCAGATTACCGACAATGACTCAATTGTCACGGGGATGGACACCGACTATACCCTGTCGGCAGGCGATCTCTTCGATCTTCGCTATGTATGGGATACCGGCTTTGAGTGGAGCGCGGGCGGGCGAGTCGGTGTCACACTGTTCATCACTGATACAGACAGTATCGGTGGCGACCGCACCGAGTTGGTAACCTCCTTTTCCGCCGTATCATCTATAAATGACTACGAGCTCGTGGAAGACTCCGCCTTCTACACGGCACCCGCAAGCGTGGCGGGCAAGCGACTGTTTGTGGCGATCACCGGCGCGGATGGGAATCCGGGTTCGACGGGTTTTGCTCGTTTGGACAATTTCGAACTGATCGCCACCACGCCTGGGCTGGGTAGCCCACAATCGGCCGGCACCGCTGAAAGTCCACTTCAAACACGCCCTCTTATACAGCGTGCCCGTAGGGTCGCCGACTCGACCGGGGAACCGGCGATCGAACTTGAATTTGCTACGCAACCGGGCACACGGTATACAATCGCCTACAGCGATTGTCTGAAGGAAAATAGTTGGCAGACGGCGCATACATTCACATCGATGAGCTCACTGTATACATGGAGCGACCAGGGCGATGAGGCAACCGGTCGATTATCACCATTTCAATTACCGAATGGCGGGACACGGCTGTACCGCATCATTGAAGAACCTTAAAGAAAGTCAGCAGATCATCGAAAGGACATCGGGTGACCAACATGAAAAGATTAGGCATTTTTGCTCTGTGCCTCGTTACCAGTCTGGGCTTCAACGCCGAGGCCACTGGCAATGTGTACACTGAATTGGACTTGAGTTATTTATCGGTCGACACCCTTCCACCGCCGGGCCTGGTGGCTGATGCAGCCATCAATGCCCTGCCCCGCTCGTTGTCCCAAATGCGGGAGTATGAAAGGTGGCTCAGGGCATCCGCACTCATGCCGCGTCTAGAATTGCAGTATCGCCAAACAGAGATAGGCGAAAGGCGATTCGATCAAGTCGAACGCGTCACCACCCGCACGGTGGACTCGTACAACCGGACGGAGGATGAAGCCATGCTGATCAGCGCCCAGCCGATGGATAGTTTCATTCAGGAGCGTGAAACCGAGCGCTTTGGCAGTCAGACATTTATTGAGCGGCAACCGATCACAACACTGGCGCTTGATGATGAGGAGGTCACGCGCGACATGTATCAGATTCAGGTGAATTGGCGTCTTCAGGATATCATCTATCACCCAGCCGAGCTCCGTGTGCCCGATGTAAACCGGATGATTTCGATGTATAGAAATCAGAAAGTAGAAAAGATTGTACCGCTCTACCGCGCCTTTATCAATGCCGTGCGACAAATGGAAAACAACCCCACCAGTCGACAGGCAAGGGAAACGGTGGGTGACCGCTTGCTCGTCCTTGATATGCTGACGGACGATTTCATCAGCAATTACGCGATTCGACGATTCGGAGAACTCCGTCACCTGTCGGACTAATCAAACAAACGATCCCGTATGACCCGCTACCTCGATTAATCCCTATGTTTTCAAACGATCCAAGTCAACCAGGAGCCAGTCCCATGAAACGGTACACATCGACATTGTTTCTACTCGCGAGCCTTTTTTATAGCCCCCTGCTGCAGGCCAGCGAACGACACGTTGACATGAGTTATCTATCCGTAGACACGTTGCCACCACCTCGCATGGTCGTGGAGGCGTCGCTCGACGCCCTGCCCCGCGCCCTGTCAGAATTGCAAGAGTTCGAGCGCCGCATACGGCTATCCGCATTGGCACCGCGCGTGGAAGTCCGATATCAACAACGAGACTCGGCTGCGCGTCGTTTTGATCATGTGGAACGCGTCACCACGCGTGAAACGCTGTCGGAGAACATTCGCCAAACCACCCAAACACGGCTCAGCCCAGATCCGGAAGATACCTTTGTCCGGGACAGTGCTAGCGATCGCTTTTCGTCCACCTCTTTTGTCGAAACGAATCCAAGGACTGCGCTTGCGTTAGATGATGAAGAGGTGCAGCGGCATAGTATCGAGTTCCGAGCCGTCTGGCGGTTGGATGATTTGGTCTTCCACCGCGCGGAGTTGCGGACCACGCAAGCGAATCGCACTGCCGCTCGCCACCGGGTTCAACAAATCGAGACCGTGGTACCGATGTACAGAGCCTTTATCAATGCCGTTCGCCGGCTCGAGGAAGATCCGACCAATCGCCAGGCTCGTGAAACCGTTGCGGATCGGCTCGTGGTGCTGGATATCATGACGGACAATTTTGTCAGCCGTTATGCGAAAGCCCGCTTCGCGGAGCTTGAGCGCCAATCAGTCGCCGTGCCGCGTGGGTCGTTGTAGTCCCGCCTATGCGGCACTTGGCTTCATGTTGCCACGATGAACATCGGCTCAAAAAATGCCCTGCTCTTAATCGCCCTTCTTTACACCTCGCCCATAGCGGCTGCGACGGAAGATCCGGTCGCGTTTCGAAACCGGCTCCGCGAAGCGGTCGAAATCGCCCGTCAAGGTGAGACGCGCCTCGCTACGCGGATCGCCAAACAAAGCGTCCGTGAATGGCAAGGTCGTGAAAACGAATATGTTGCCCGCTATGTTTTGGGCGTCATCCTACAGCATCAGGGTGATCTAAACGATGCGTTCTTGGAACTCCAAACGGTCGCCGATCACGATGATCGGCTCCGCGATCAAGCAACCAAGCGCCAAGTTGACATTTGCAGACTGCTAATGTCGCCTGAACGGGACAATGGCAAGTCGCCCGGACGCCGATCGCGACGGCGTGTCGTTGGTATGCTGGAATCCATCTTAATGAACGATCCGTTGGGGGTCGTGGCGGCGGCGGTACATTATCACCTTGGTCTGTATTACGAACAAGCTGGCCGTGGAGCGTTAGCCAAGTACTATTACGAGTCGGCAGCTGATCGTGCGCAGGTGGCGGAGTGGTATGATCGCGCCTTTTTTGGAACAGCGCGAATCAGCTATCACGAGGCCCTAGCGTCTCCTCGTGATATGTCACTAGCGGCCCACGCGCATCATTTACTGATTCGCTATTTGCAAGATGCATTCACGGAATTCTACCGTGAGGTGGCGATGGAGATGGTAGACGATATCGTTGCGCAGATTCATGAAAGCGCCTTTGAAAATGCCCGGTTCTATGATCATCGGCGCTATCCCCCCCGGGCGCGGATCGCAGCGTTCCAGAACTTTCTCCGCAATTATCCGCATGCACCGCAAGCCGATGAAGCGCAACAGCGAATGGAGCAGCTACAACTCCAATTTGCAGCGGAACTTGACCGCGATTGACCAATGGGCTCGAATCCGTCCGTCTACCGACTGATAATTTCCGGACCAATCGACTGCACGATATGGTCGATCAGCATGCCATCCCGGTCAATGACTTTCATATCCCGATGCCCGTCCGTAACGGTGATGAGGATAAAGTGTCGACGACTCGCGGTGTGCGCCAGATACCAGTCCTCTGCCGGCGTGCGCACGTCCCGCTCGCGCACCCCCCAGCACCCATCGCCGATGTAAACGATGCCATCCGGAGATTCCATTCCATCCCGAATCGGCACCGTCCGCTTGTAGGTGTGATCATGATTTTCAAAGGCCACCTGAATACCATAGCGTTCCATCAGCGGCACCCATAGTTCCCGGACGCGTGCCGATACCGTTCCATCGAAGGGCCGGTGGGAAGGCCAGGCCGGCACATGGTAGACCGGGAACACGTGCGGGATGTGCGTCCGCGTCTGTAGCACATCTTCAAACCAATCGGTTTGCGGCCCCACCATCGGATGGGCATGATCGGTATCCAGGAGGATAATGCTCATGTACTCACCAAAATCGAGTACGCCGTAGCCGGGATGTCCGGGGAAAGCAAACATGCTGAAATAAAAGGGGCCAATTCGCTCACGAAATTGATCATTAAAGCGATTGGGACTGTCCTCATCTATGTTCCAGAACCAGTGATGGTTTTGTACTTCATGGTTACCGATCCCGAAAAGGATAGGCACTAAACGACCGGAATCGTCGATTAACGTATTCATCATCGCCTCGAAAAATTCTTCCCAGCGATACCAATAGCGGGGCTGCCCGTCGGCGTAGGCCAAATCGCCCCCCCAGACGATCATGTCGAGATCGTACCGCATGGCAACCCGGTTCATTTCCTCCATCCACTCCTGGCGGTGACGAACGTCACCCCCCATGGCAATCCGCAGTGGACGCTCGAGGGTGGCCGGCATGGTCCGGAAACGGTAAATGGGGCTCGCGCTCGTCCCATCGAGGCCTTGCAAGCGAAACGTATACTCTGTTCCCGGATCCAAACCGGTCAGCTCGGCGGCATAGACCCAACGATCCGTCGTCGGAATTGATCGACTCAGTTGCGGATACTGCGTGCCGATCTGTTCCCCCTCCGCATTACCCAATAAAACCTTGGCCTGCGTGGATCCGAACGTTTGCCACTGAATCGTCATCGTCGTGGTGGGATCTTGTTGCCAGGTCAAGTACAGCGCAATCGGCTCGACATCTTGCGGCATCATGGTCATTCGCACACCCAGACAAATGTCCGAGCTGTTCGGCCCCGCATTGTGTAAGGAAACCGCCAGAACATTGCGGCCTCGGCGCAGCGGGGGATTAAATACTTCAAGGACTTCGTGGTCCTCCCATGGATCCGTCCAGTGCGTGGCGCGTGTGCCAAATTCAATATCTCCATCCGGCATCAAGGCGCTGCGGGCAATTTCGACCCCATTCAGGTAATAAACAGCACCATCATCCAGGATCTGTTCAATAAACAAAACCTGTCCTTCCAGTGGGCCTTCATAATCGAATGACGTACGCAGATAATAGGTCAGCAAGTGCTCCTGCAGCACTGTTTGCAAACCTGGCTCCGGCCAACGTTCATCTCGACCATGCGTGTCATACCCCAACAACCCCGGTCCGGCGGCCCAGTCGGAATCATCATAATCAAGCTCGCACCACGCCTCGCCCAAATCTTGATTGCTATCGTCAAAGCGCCAGACGGCATCAAAGTCGACCAGGATTTGGGTAGAGGTCTCGATTGCCACCGCGAATGGGACACTCAACATGAGTCCAACCACCACCACCAGCAACGAAAAGCTGATGCCCAACTTGCGATTCGAACAAGGATGTACGGTAAATTTAGGCGTGGTCATACTGAAACCTTTCCAAGGCAGATATTGCACAATCCTAACATATTACTTACACTATTACACATGCCTTCCGCTTGCAACATGAATTTTCACCCCACGCGGGGTTATCACAGGGTCAATACGTTCTCCGCGCTACCTCTCTTTTGGAGAACCACTTGCACACAGATTCCGCCAACTTGGAGGGGCGAGCTCTGCGAGCCCTGTGGCCACACAGGACTTTCTATGTACCGATGCACAATCGCGGCGTCGCGGAGCTCCGCCCTCCAAATTGGGTATAAATCGTTAATTAGAAATCTCTTGCGGAAAACTGAATGACCCTGGGGTTATCAGGGCCATTCAGTTCTCGCAAATGTCTATCAATACACGGCTAGCGACAAGCTGGAGGGCGGAGCTCTGCGACGCCGGGCAAATGAAACGAGTCATTCGCGAATACAAGCAGCAAGCCCCGCTTTCTGCGGGCTCGCAGATCTCGCCTCTCCCAGTGATTCAATTCAAGGGCAATCGCTTTTCGGCTATCATAATCTTGTGTTTACAACTGAACGGGTTTGCATTATATTATACATATTATTACATTAATGCGCGAACCTTGCAGCGGGTCGCGAAATCGTAATGGTCTAGTGTATCTTTCTCGAGCAGGACGCAGAATTATGATCTGGATAAATTATTTTAAACGCCCAATCGACCAGGTTGGGGTCTTCTTCCTGTTGGTCTTTTTGCTGGGTACGAGTATGGGGGAAGGCCACACGTTTGTTAAGGCCAATGTTACGACGATGCTGGGACCCACCTTTTTTGTCGATGATGCTTCGTTGGGTGGCGGGGATCTGACGATCGTTGAGCCCGATAACGGCGAATTTATTCGTTCCTTCTCGGGACTACTGACAACCAATCAAGGGCTCACCACCCTCTCGATTACGGGTCTTGGGTTTGCATCGTTCGTGCAAGCCGCCAATAATAATGCCAGCAACCTGATTGTCTCGATCACCTATCTAGGCGCGGATGGCGCGGTGGGCGGCGGTGATGATGTCTATATCGGCACGCGAACGAACGCCTATTCATTTGCAGCCAATGGCGAATATGCGGCTCACTTCGATCCTCCGCTGGTGGCCGAATTGGATATCACGGATGTAAAATTCTTGATCACGATTGCCCCCACAACCCCGGACGGCGATGGACGGGTATCGTTTAAGCTGGGCAATATTCCTTTCGATGAACTGACGGATAGCCCGAAGCTCAGTGTAGCCGGGTACGTGGAAGGCATGCTGCCGAGCTCAGCCCCACGCGTCAATCTTGCCAAGTACCAGTTTAGCGCAGGGCGAACCACAAACAGCCAGTATCGCGCCGCTTTTGCCACGGATGGCGTGGTCGGCAATGTCAATAGCTGGCGCTCTCAGGACGCTTGGAATCAATGGGTCGAGGTGCATTTCCCGCTACCCGTCACCATCGCCAGCGCCCATGTATACAGTGGCATCAATGATCGACCGGATCGCGTGATTCCCCGCTTCCGTATCGAAGTGCCGGATGGCGAGGATTGGCTGACGATACCGGGATCGGAAGTCGGGACGAGTCAAGATCCCAACACCTCACCTGAAGTGGCTGTCACATTCGATGCACCAGTGACTTCAGACGTTTTCCGCATTTTTACTCCCGGTCAAGGTGCGCGTCGCCTAAAGGAGCTAGCGCTCTTTCCGCCGAATCCGGATCCGATTACGGGCGACGAGCTGGGTTTTCCCATCGGCACGGACGTGGAGTTGAATCTAGCGCATCGCCGGGCCGTTTTCGCCACATCGGCCATCCATCCTCATTTTGCCCGCAACGCCGTGGATGGGTACGCCCACCCAGCCTCCCGGTGGCAAACCACGGAGATCGGCAACATCACACTTGAAATTGACCTACAGCATCAAACCCAATTGGGCAGCGCCCATTTGTATTCCGGAGATGGCGACGCCATCCCTCCCCTCACCTCTTTTGTTTTGCAGTACTGGGATGATGAAGAGGAGAACTGGTTCGAGATCCCTGGCAGCGATATTACCGGCAACACGGAAGCCAACCGCATCATCACATTCACCGAGGAGCCCGAGGCCAATCGTGTCCGCCTACTGTTCAACAATCAGTCCATCAGTGCCGTTCGCCAATTGAGCATCTTCCCGGCCAATCAAGGCGTTGGCTATCCGATTGGACAAGACGTGCTCGGCATTGCGCCGCCGACCCAAACGTTCAACGACTTCGGCGATGCATTTTATCATCTTCACAATCAGGCAGCGGATTTACCGGTTCAGGTGGTCGATGGACAACCGGTGCTAGCCATCGCGGACTCAGATAACCCAGCCAATCAGTATCAGATCGTGCTTAATATCGGTACCGATACGTACCGGTTACGCAATCGGGCAACGGGTAAGGTGCTGGCTGGCGCAGGGCTCTCAACCGAACCCGGCTTGCCGCTAGAGGACGCCGAATATGCCGCCATGCCACACCAGCAATGGCGGCTCATCCCGGTGGACGGAAATACTTTCTATCTGCAAAATGTCTGGAGCGGTCTTGTCATCGATACACACTATAATGGCGGTGACACCGATATTCTTTTGATTCAGAACTCCCTTCTGGGCACGGCTTCCCAATGGTGGCAGCTTCCCTATCAAGCCTACTATCCCAAGAAAGGCTTGGCCTCAACCAATCCCAGTCGATTTGACGAATTTGGCGTGAGTTGGGTCTATACCTGGGGACGGCAGACCGACGTCGAGTTTGAACGGGACACCGTATATCACCCTATGCAGTGGGGCAATTTCAACTGGGATATCAGCAGTACTCGTGGTCCGCTTGAGCAACACCGCTCCGAATGGCAGCGCGAAGGGAAAGCGATGTATTTGATGGGATTCAACGAGCCGGACGGTTCGGATCAAGCCAACATGAGTGTGGATACGGCTCTGGCTCTGTGGCCGCGCCTTGAGCGGATGAACCTGCCCTTGGTCAGCCCGGGCACGGTAAATCCCAATAACGCCTGGATGAACGAATTTATGATCCGGGCACTCGATCTCGGCTACCGCATTGATGCCATCTCCGCCCATCGGTACGCAGGTCCCAGCAGCGGCAACCCTGATCAACTCATTCAAATCTTAGAGACGTTTCATAACGCATGGGAACGTCCGGTCTGGCTAACCGAATATTCAACGCGCGACTGGAATCTAAATCAGAGTTGGTCAATGGAAGACAACTACAACTGGCTGGCGGAATTCATCTGGCGCGCCGAATCCTTGCCTTGGCTGGAAAAGCAATCGCTCTTCCTGTGGACGGCCGACGAAAACCATCCCGAGCCCGCCGATGTTTCTGCAAGCATTACGCCAGGCCCTCGATCCAACGCCTTTGAGGCCGATGGGGTCACGCCCACTCCGTTTGGCGAACTCTACTTTGCTTGGGATCAAGATACGGTGATTCGCCCGGACAAGCCCTATTTTATTCACAACAGAGCCTTCCGGAAGCGGATTAGTGACCAAGCAGACGTTAATCCAGAACATGCCACCATTCGTGATGGTGACGCATCCACGCAATGGATCTTGCGGCCCTCCGGCACGCCTGACCAATGGCATATCATCTCGCTTCGTGACGGCCGTATGCTGCGCAACGATGACGGTTCGGTGGACTTTGCACCACCCCACACAACGGGTACCGAGGTACAATGGCAATTGGTTGAGCAGGAACATGGTTGGTTTTTTATCGAGGATCCAAGCGCCACCAACACCGTCAATTTCAGGTTACTGGACGATGACGGCGAGACACGATACCGACTGGTAGGCCCTGGCTTTGTCGGCGATCGTGTTCAATGGCGCTTCATCGTACCTTTCGAGCCAGTTGACATTACGCCCCCTACTCCGCCCCTGAATCTGCTCGCCTCGGCGGGTGACGCCGAGATTGAGCTGGCGTGGGACGCCATCGCTGAAACCAACGGATTCTATTCAGTCTATCGACGCATCAGTGGCGAAGCGGAGTATGCACTGATCGTGAGCAGTCTGACCTCGCCTTCGTATACGGATACAGGATTGGAAAATGGACTCATCTACAAATATGCGGTCACCGTCACCGACCGCTTCGGCTACGAATCGCCCCTGTCCGAGGCGGCGGCGGACCAGCCCATCAACGCCGTGCCGCCGGCGATAGGCATTACGATCACCGATCAAGTGCTTACGATTGGATGGCCGGAAAGCCATCTCGGCTGGTTCTTGCAATCGACGACCAATGGGCTGAGCCAGAATAACTGGATCACCCACACGGACACCGAAGTCGACACCTTTTATGAATTGCTGCCTGAAGACATCCCCATCATGTTCTTCCGCCTCAAGAAACCCTGATGCGCGTGAGACCCGTTTCCGCCGCGTGGCTGGACCGTGAGGGAGAACGTGGGGGAAGTCCAAAGCGGCGCGCAGCGCCGCAGTCCAAAGGAACGT
>SKLK01000020.1 GCA_007123265.1 Kiritimatiellia bacterium | reverse complement strand
CGGTGCTGACCACCCAATTGGCCAATGGCTTCGAACTGAAACAGTTAATTCCGGACTACTTGCCCACAGACGAGGACAGTGTCGGCTGGGCCACCTATCTGGAGTGGACGAATGTCGATTATCGTCCCTACAAGAAACGCGCCATCCGGCCGGTTCAAGTGGTGCGCCTGGCCGCGGTACAATACCAGATGCGCACCGTGCAGGATTTCGACGAGTTCAGTCAGCAGTGTGCGTTTTTCGTCGATACAGCATCGGACTACAAGTGCGATTTTGTGTTGTTCCCGGAACTGATCACGACGCAATTGTTGTCATTCTGTGACACCAACCGTCCCGGCGATGCGGCGCGTAAACTGGCCGAGTTCACCCCCCAGTATCTGGAAATGTTTTCGGAATTCGCGATTCGCTACAACATCAACATCATCGGCGGCTCGCAGTTCGAGGTCGAGGACGACACCTTGTACAATGTCGGGTACTTCTTCGGTCGCGACGGGTCGATCGGTCGGCAGCGCAAAATTCATGTCACTCCGGCGGAATGGAAATGGTGGGGTGTTGTGGGCGGCAACAAGGTAGAGGTTTTTGATACCGATTGTGGACGGATCGCGATCCTGATTTGTTATGACATTGAGTTTCCTGAGTTGGCGCGGATCGCGGCACAGAAGGGGGCCCGGATCTTATTTGTTCCATTCAACACGGACGAGCGGCACGGCTATTTACGCGTCCGCCATTGCGCCCTTGCCCGGTGTGTGGAAAATCATGTGTACGTCGCGGTGGCCGGTTGTGTGGGCAATCTGCCCTTTGTGAACAACGCGGATATTCATTACGCCCAATCCGGGATCTTCACGCCGGCCGATTTCTCTTTCAGCCGGGACGCGATCGCGGCGGAATGCAATCCAAACATTGAAACCTTTGTGATTCAGGATGTGGACATCGAATTATTGCGTCGCCATCGCTACCGGGGCACGACGCAAAACTGGAACGATCGCCGTCGTGATCTGTACGAAATCCGCTATGTGGAAGACGGAAAATCCAAGTCGGTATAGCCCGCGTTGTGTCAGGCCGACTCCCGGGATGACCATTGACAGCCCCCGCAACCGGCCCCATTATACGGTTCATTCATTGCTAACAGAGGAACAGGGACATGGAAGAGAAGCCTAATTTACATGCCGGTGAGGTCGTAACGAAGCGGGTGCCGCCGGAAAAAGAAGTGCACGATGCGCTGACGCTGGCGCGGCAGTACGGACCAGCGATCGGTATTGGTCTGGTTTTAGGGCTCGCCTTGATTTTGTTTACCGTGTTTCGCCAGCAACAAAAAGCCGCCTCGGAAGAAGCGGCCTTTGCCTTGTTTCAGGGGGCGCAAACGGCGGATCAAATGCAACTGGTAATCGACCAGTATCCCGGCAGCGCGGCTGCGCCGATGGCGAAGCTATCACTGGCGTCCCGGCATTTTAGGGAAAGTCGCTTCGATCAAGCCCGCGATCACTATAGCCAGTTTATCGAGCGTTTTCCCCGACACATGATGCGACCCGCCGCTGAACTGGGCTTGGCCTATAGCGATGAAGCGCTGGGCCGTCTGCCGGAGGCACTGGAAGGATTTCGCTCATTCCGCATCGCGCATCCCGATCATTACTTGACACCGGTGGCGCACTTGGACGAGGCCCGGTTGCTTGGAAAGTTGGGCCGTGTCGACGAGGCACGAGCCATCTATGAGTCGATTCTGGACGATCCAGACCACGCGTGGCGCATGCAGGCGCGGACCGATCTGCTGTATCTGGAAAAAGACGTCCGCGCCGCTCCGTAAGGCCCTTGGGCCACAGGGCACTGCGGGCTTATGCACCGGGCCCGGCGGAACCGCCGGCTTCCCGCTCCTCGTCCTGAATCAACATCGCGCGGGCGCTGACATAAGGGCCGGGGAAGAGCTGGAGCAACTGTTCGCGCTGGTCGTCCTGATCAAACATTTCCAGTAACCCCTCATAGGCGGAGCGATCATATTCCAGCACCCCTTCCAGCTCCATGGTTTCAAGGTCCTGGGTGACAAAACACAAGGCGCGGTCATTCGAATCCTCGGCATTAAACAAAATGGCTACGCGCCGGGGATCGAGCTTCTCCAAGTTGCGGGTATACATCATGTATTTGATGTATTCAATTACCCGCTCGGAAAGCTCTTCTTCCAGCATAAAAATGCGCTCAACCAATTCGCTGCGGGTGAACACGAGATGCACGGTCGGCGGATCGAATTCATCCGGCAATACGGTGCTGATCGCCTCCATCGACCGCAGAAATTCGGCGCGATGCTGTTGATAGCCCTGCTCGTTGCCAGGAAACCAATAGATCATCACACGGCGTTCCGGGTCATGGTATAGAAGCTGCTTATCGACCCGGAACCGAAAGCCGCAATGCGGGCATTCCACCGCGTTCAATTGGTTTTGCATGAGCTCGTCCCGCAGACTGGGCGCCTCGACGACATTGATTGAATCGTACAGCTCAACATCCAGCTCCGCCTCGCAGTGGGGGCATACAATCGAATAATGGGATTGTTCAGACATGATGACAGCTTAGCGGGATTGGCCGGCCCGGGTCAAATCAATGCCGGAAATGGCGCATACCGGTGAAGGCCATGGCAATGCCGTACTGGTCACAGGCGGCCACCACCTCCTCATCGCGTTTGGAGCCGCCCGGTTGAACGATGTAGCGGATACCGGCTTCGGCCGCATGCGCAATACTGTCGGCAAAGGGGAAGAAGGCGTCGGAGATCAAGACGCATTCCTGCAAGGCGTGGGTGCGATACTCCTTCGGCGTCATCCCATAGATATTCATGGATTGGTAAAACTGGTCCAGAT
>SKLK01000016.1 GCA_007123265.1 Kiritimatiellia bacterium | reverse complement strand
CTCGAACCGACGACCTGCTGATTACAAATCAGCTGCTCTACCAACTGAGCTAAGCTGGCGCTATCACGCCTAGGTCTGTTAAGACGCCTGAAACACGCGACGATGATTACCAATCATTTTGTTCAGGGTCCAGCAGCATTTCGATAGGGTACTGGGAATCATCCGGCTGTCCCGGAATAGAAATTGTTCCCGACTCCTCATCCCTTTCGTGCTCGCCTGAATCCTGTGCATCAAAAAGAAGCGGCGTGGGCTCCGCAGGCGGACGACGGAACCATCGTCGCTCCGGCTCGATCAAACTCTGGACCGGACGTGATTCGCCTCGTGTCGACGGTGCTGAAATGTCCGCATTCGTGAGCGCTTCATCCAAATATTGAGCGGCCAGTAGGTCCCGGACCAGTAAGCTGAGGATCTCGGTGGAGGTGACGCCCAGCTCCCGCTCCACATGGCGAACGGCCCTTCGTGCCAGATCGGTGGCGGGATCCATGTAGTCAAACTCACCCTCGAACAGAGACTCGACCGGTACCCCATCGTTGAGTGCGGCTGCGACTAGTCGGTTTTGAGCATCTTCCACTGCACGTTGGACGTTGAGAAAGGCGCGCTGCTGGGGGGCCGTTTCCTGTAGCATCGCCAATAAATCATCCGTCTCGTCGACCAATCGCTCCACGAGATCGATGATCACATAGTATCGAGTTTGTCGCTGGAGCCGCCAATTCCGGCCACTTTGACTCACCACTGTGCCCGCAAATAAGAAGGCGCGTCCCTCCTCTAGCCGGTCCAACAACGCGGCATCGGCACGATCCACATAGGCACGACTGAGCTGCTTTGTGACGATCGGGACATAGGTCCTTCCTCCGATCCGGCGAGTGCGACTGTGCACCGATTGCAGGGCGTCTTCAAACACGACACCCCTCGACCAGTAGCGTTGTGGGTTCCGCTCCAAGTTGCGCGCCTCAACTACCACATAGCGGTTGCGGTCAATTTGTGCCGTTGAAACACCTGCGCCTGCTAAAACCATAAGAATAGCCAGGCCAAATCGTTGTATTTGCTTATGCATACCAAATCCTTGGGGCTAGTGATTACGACATTCAATCGGAGAGGTCAAGCTTGCTCCCTTGTTTGATCTGGCAGGAGGGGCAGTCTTGCGCGATGACACACTGCGCGCAATCGGGGTTGCGGGCATGGCAACAGCGGCGTCCATGAAAAACCATCACATGCGAAAACTCGCCCCATGCGGCTCGGGGGATAACCCTCTGCAGGTCGAATTCGATCTTGTCCGGGTGCTGTTGCTTCGTGAAACCCATGCGATTGGCGAGCCGCTTCATGTGGGTGTCGACGACGATGCCCGGCTGGTCGAAGGCTGAGACCATGATCACATTGGCGGTCTTGCGGCCGATCCCTGGCAATTTGACCAGTGCATCAAAATCATTGGGGATGGCCCCCTCAAATTGCTCAACGAGTGCCTGGCCCAGCGCAATGATGTTCCTGGTCTTGTTGCGGAAGAATCCGGTGGAATGGATTTCCCGTTCCAGCTCGGACGGATCAGCCGAGGCCCAGTCTTGGGCCGTGGTGTATTTCTTAAAAAGCGCCGGCGTGACTTGGTTGACCCGCTTGTCGGTACATTGGGCGGACAAGATGCAGCCAATGGCAAGCTCAAGTGGAGTGGTAAAGTCGAGTTCGCAGTGTGCGTCCGGATACTGTTTGCGCAGCGCCTTCAAAATGCGGGCCGCGCGGCGCTTTAGATCGGAACTCATAACGGATCGGTCTTCTCTGGGAAGAAAACGGGACGACGCAAATACGTCGTCCCGTCTTCGTTTAGCAGTTATTCACGGTGCGATTAGTCTTCGCCTTTCTCCGCCAAGGCCGCTTTGCGACTGAGCCGGATTCGGCCGTTTTCCTCAACGCTGAGGCATTTCACCCACATTTCGTCACCGACTTTGCAGATATCCTCGGTCTGTTTGACGCGGAAATCGGCCAATTCACTGATATGGACCAAGCCTTCTTTGCCCGGCAAGATTTCGACAAATGCGCCAAACTCTTTTACCCCGGTTACCCGGCCCCGGTAAATTTTGCCTTCCTCCGCTTCCGCAGTCAGGCTTTCGACTTCCCGAACGGCCGCATCCATTGCGTCTTTGTCGGTGCTGAAAATCTGCACGCCACCGTCTTCTTCAATATCAATTTGCACGTCATAGGTGTCGGTAATACGGCGGATATTCTTGCCGCCTGGACCAATGAGCGCACCGATCTTGTCAACGGGGATCTTCAATTGCTTGATGCGTGGGGCATGCGCGGACAGTTCCTCGCGCGATGCAGGAATCACGCTTTCCATGTACTCGAGGATCTGCAGACGGCCCTTTCGAGCCATTTCAAATGCGCCTTCCACGAGATCCCAGCGCAAGCCTCGGATTTTGAGGTCTACCTGAAAACCGGTGATGCCATCTTTGGTACCGCAGACTTTGAAGTCCATATCGCCGCAGTGGTCTTCCGCGCCGAGAATGTCGATGACCAATTGAGCTTCATCGCCGCGGGAGAAGAGCCCCACGGAAATACCGGCTACGGGTTTCGTGATGGTCACGCCGGCATCCATCAAGGCCAAGGTCCCTGCACAGGCGCTTGCCATGGAGCTTGATCCATTCGAGCCCATGATTTCGGAGACGACCCGAATGGTGTAGGGATAATCATTTGGAATGATCGGTTTGAGCGATCGTTCCGCCAGGTTGCCGTGGCCGATTTCGCGTCGGCTGGTGGCGCCTAAGCGGCCGGGTTCGCCGACGCAGTAGGGGGGGAAGTTGTAATGCAGCATAAACCGCTTCTCGTCGGGGCCACCCGAAAGAGCGTCCATGGCTTGGGCATCCTTCAACGTACCCAAGGTGACCGTGGCCAATGCCTGCGTTTCGCCGCGATTGAACAAGGAGGACCCATGCGTCCGTGGCAATAGTCCAACCTGTGCGCCCAGCGGGCGGATCTCATCCGCTGCCCGGCCGTCGATCCGTTTCTTGTGGTCGAGGACATTGTTGCGTACGGTTTCAATTTCCAAGGCGTCGAAGAGTTGGAAAAACTCTTCTTCCGTCATCTCGGGGACTTGTTCTTGCAAGCTGGTTTTCAGTGATTCGCGCACCGAATGGACTTGGTCATGCCGCTCAAGCTTGCCTGGAATCTGCAGGGCTTGACTCAGCGTGTCGCCTACAATCGCCCGCGCCTTGTCCAGCAAGCCGGCATCGATCGAGAGGTCTTCGAATGGCTTCTCCGGCAAGCCGAGCGCCTTGCGTAGTGCCAATTGCGCGTCGATCAGTTTGACGCAGTTTTCATGGGCCAATTTCATCGCTGCGACCATGTCGGCTTCCGAGATTTCCTTGGCATCGCCTTCGATCATCAAGGGAAGATCGCGGTTGGCGACGTAGGTCAGGTTGAGATCGCCTTCCTCGATTTGAGTGTGCGTTGGGTTGATGATGAATTCGCCGTTCACGCGTCCCACGCGGACAGCGCCCACCGGCCCATTGAACGGGATATCGGAAATCACCAGCGCGGCGCTGGCGCCGTTGATGCTGAGGATGTCCGGTTCATCGATGCAATCCGTACTCAGCAGCGAGCTGATGATTTGGACCTCGTTCCGGTATCCTTCCGGAAACAAGGGGCGCAGGGGGCGATCGGTGGCCCGCATCGTGAGAATTTCCTTTTCGGAAGGACGTGCTTCCCGCTTGAAAAAGCCTCCCGGAAACCGCCCTGCGGCGTAAAATTTTTCGCGATACTCGACTTGGAGGGGGAAAAAGTCCACGCCCTCACGCGGTTTCTTGGCCGCGGTTACGGTGCAAATGAGCACCGTTTCACCCATTTGAATCGTGACGGCTCCGTTTGCTTGTTGTGCAAGTTGGCCAGCTTCAATCTGGATGGTCTTGCCGCCCACTTCACAGGCGGCGGATTTTGCTTCGTTCATGTCTTTTCTTCTTCTTTCTGCTTAGTTGCGGTCTGGCGAAATTATCCGGGGGCAGGGGGTGTGGCACTGAAACAGGTTCAGCTCCCCTTGTTTACCGGTTCCGATCCCTGGGCGACAGGGGATCCAGTGATGGACCCTGTGCGGTACGATTTTCGCAGGTGGCGAATCGTTGGCAGGCGCTTCATGCGATAATGCCGGACGGAGGTTTAGCGGCGCAGGCCCAATCGCTTCACGAGCTCATGGTAACGTTTCGCGTCATGACGCTTGACGTATTCCAGCAAACGGCGGCGTTTGGTTACCATAGCGATTAACCCGCGCCGCGAGCTGTGATCTTTCTTGTGCTGCTTGAGATGCTCGGTCAACTCGTTGACCCGGGTAGAGAGGAGCGCCACTTGCACTTCCACCGAACCCGTATCTTTTTCGTGTTGCTGGTATGCTTCTTTTACAGCTGATTTGGTTGCCTGATCCATGTTTTCTGCAGACCTCTAATTACTTGTTTTCTTCCTCTTTCCAACTACGGGCAGGACTATAAGATGGCCACCGAGCGGTGTAAAGCTTCATTTTCACAAAAGGCAAGGTGCCCCCAAAAAGGCAGCTTGCCACCCGAGCGCGACTCGCCTTACTATAGGGGTATGAATACAAAACAACGCAAGAAGTGGGCCTTGCCGTGGTGGGGCATAGGAGTGATGTGTGGTCTCGTGGCGGCGTGTACCCCGGTTACCGAGGAGCCCCGCGCGGTAGAGGACGTTACGGAACCGGCGCCCCGAACGGTGCGCGTGGCCCCGCAACGGGTGGATATGGAGCGTTATCGTGGAGCGGTGGTGTTGCTGGACTTTTGGGCGCCGTGGTCCGCTCCGGCTCAGGCTGAACGAGCGGCATTGGCTGCTGTGCACGACCACTTTGCGGGGACAGAGGACTTCGCCGTAGTCAGCTTTCTGGTCGATACGGACGAGGCGCAAGTGACGGAGATGGATTCCCCATGGTCGGTCTATTCCGCCGATGCGGCCTTGCTACGTTCCTATTCCGGTGGTCGGGCGATCCCGACAAAGGTCTTATTGAATCGGCAGGGACAAGTGGTGGCGGTCTATGCGGGGGCGGTCGATTACCCCGCCCTCAAAGACGAGATCGCGGCCTTGCTGGAGTAATTATAAAATCTTTTCAGGAAGGAAAGCCCCTGCTGATGACAACATGGAGCCAACAACAAGAACGCAATCAGGACCTGCTCGCCCAGGCGCGCTACCTCGGCCAACGGATTGAGTCCGCACCGATCGACTTGGCGATTGACCCGACCGCTGCCGGGCCACTGTCGGACGAAACGGTCCTCGCCCTGGAGGCTGGGCAAATTGAAGCGGCACGGATTGCGCTGCGAACACTGGCTTCGCTGGCCGAGATCAATGAATTGGATCATTTGGGTGGTGGCTTAGACCTTATCCCCGCTTTTGCGTTGACGCTGGCGATGGCGGATCACGACAAGGTGACCTATACGTTCGAGCATGCTCATACCAGTGTGGGGCATTATTCGGTGCTGGCGGCGTGGGAATATTTGGATGCGGAGTGGGTGATCCAGACGTTCCGGCGTGGGTTGGATATTGCCGGTCACGTGAGCTGGCTACCCGGCGGCACACCTTTGAACGGTGGTCGTCTCGGGGTGATGATTCCGGCTGCGGTCGGGCAGGCCTTGGGCTTGCGAGCCCGGCATGGTCGCGGCGCGTGGGTGATTTGTCATTGTGGCGATGCAGGATGGATTTCCGGGCAGGCGCTGAATGGCTTTAACGGGGCGGATCTGCATCAGGCGCCGATCACGTTTGTTATGCATCGGAACGGGATTCAGCTCTCCAATACGAATCGCAAAATTATGGACAAGGACCCCCGCCCGATCATCGCATCGCTCGGGGTGGAAATTCTGGAAGTCCCTTCGCTGCTGGATGTGCGATCCCTGCACGCCGCGTATCAAGCGGCGTATCAGCTTGCCCAAACCGGGAAACCGACGCTCATTTATCCGACTGGACAGACGGGGCAGGCCCTCTCTGCGCTGGCGCAAGCGTGGGGAATCGAGGCGGATATGCAGGCTTTCGCGGCGGCCCATGATGTGTCATTGGATACGCCTGTTTGGGTGCCGGGCTCGCTGATGAGCTATCGCGATGTCGAATGTATGTTGGAGTGCTTGTTTTATGTCAATGACTTGCCCGGCGGCAAGGGGCACCATGACGGGCACATGAAGGGACGGGATTTGGACACCGTCCTGGCTAATCCGATGCTGACCCCTAGCCCGGCCCAAGCGGATGCGTGGGCCGCCGTGCTGGCTCGTCCCCGGCGAACGGTTGTCACCACTGCGCGTCCCGCCCCGGGCAGTGCAAATCTGGTGGTCACGGATGAGCGGGTGCGTTCGGTGAAATTGCCAATGCCCGGGAAGCCGGTGAGCGCCCGTGCCGGTGTCGCCGCTGGCTACGGTTTAATTGCTGAGACTTTTCCTGAGCAAATGTTCGTCGTTTCGTGCGACTTGGATCCCTCAACGAAACTGGATCAAGCGCGTAAGTTTCTGGCGCCTGACCACCAATTCGAGCTGAGCATCGAGGAACAAGTAGCGGCCATTATCGCCAATGGCCTGGCCATGAGCACGCCGGGGCCCTCCTTGCCGGTCTTTTCCACGTTTGCGGCTTTCTTTGAGGGCATTGCCCGCGAAGGCCTGGAAATGTGGCGCTATCACCGCAACTTGAACGGGGTCAACGAAGGATTAAACGTGACCTTTCACATGTCGCATGTGGGGGCTTGCACGGGGCGCGATCATTTCTCCGGATGGAGTTTGGACTGGATCACCTTGGCCTTGGGGTATTTGCCCTACTTGCATCGCTTTTATGCGCCGGCGGATGCGCGCGCGGCATTTCTTGCGGTCCGTGACTTGGCCGCCCATTACGGCGGACACCTGATTGGCATCCCGCGGGACAATTTGCCGATTTTGACGCGGCAGGGTAGCGACGCCCCGCTGTGGCAGGCGGACGAGCCGTGGACCGCTGTAACGGCATATCGCACCTTTCCGAACGCGCGCAAGGCCATCTTGGTGGTCGGTGCGCCGGCTTGTTTGGCGGGTGCCGTGGCGGAGCAGAAGCAGTCCGTTGATGTCCATGTCGTGAATGGATTCCCCTTACCCGAATCGGTATTGGCGCAATGGTTCGAGCAGTATCCGGACGGCTTGGTGACCGTGGAGGATGGGTTGATTGCCACGCCGGAAACCGGCTTGCGCGGTTTTGCTGGATTGGTGCGTACGGCGGTCCATGGCCGATCGGTGCCGTTGGCCCATATCGGGATCGTTGATCCCCGGGTTGCCCCGTCGGATGGGCATTACGAGACGTGGGCGCACTTTGGTATCACGGAATCCGCGATCGCAGCTGCTGTGGATGATTTGTGATCGATCTGCACGTACATTCCATCTTCTCCGATGGCACCGAAACCCCTGAGGTGTTGATTGAGCTGGCCGCCGCTGCCGGGGTGAAGGCCTTGGCCTTGACGGACCACGACACGGTCAAGGGGTTGCCCCGCTTTTTCCGCGCGGCTGAGGCGCGCGGGGTGCGTGCGGTGGCGGGGGTTGAAGTCAGTTCCACCTCCGATTTCGGTGACATGCATATTCTCGGCTATTTGATGGATTATGAGGACGTCACATTGGCGGAGCAGTTGGAGTGGATCCGGTCCGCCCGTCGTCTGCGCAACGAGGAAATTCTGCATAACTTACATCGCTTGGGTATGCCCCTGCGTTGGAGTGAGGTGGAGGCTTTTGCGGGCGATGAGGTAATCGGTCGGCCGCACTTTGCCCAAGCGCTGGTGGCGCGCGGTTACGTGCCGACCACCCGGATGGCCTTTAACCGCTACTTAGCCCGTGGCTGCCCGGCCTATGCCAAGCGCCGGACGCTGACGGTCGGCGAGGCGATTGAGATCATTCGCGGCGCGGGCGGCGTGGCCGTGTTGGCGCATCCCTTTGCGCTCGACTGCAATTGGGAGGAATTGGCCACTGTACTTGCGCGCCTGCGGGATATGGGGCTGGATGGTGTTGAGACCTATTATCCCCAACACACGCCTCAACAAGTGAAGCGCTATTTGAAGTTGGCTGGTCAGTTCAATCTCGTCCCCACCGGTGGCAGCGATTACCATGGTGCGGTTACCCCCGATCTGCGGATTGGTCGCGGTTTTGGAACCTTGGCCGTGCCCGACGATGTGATGGACCGGCTCATGGCCCGATGCGCATGAGCTGTTGCGCCTTACAGCCGTCGAATGACCATCAGGGTGATGTCGTCCAACTGCGGTACACCGGCCGTGAACAAATGGACATCATCGATAATCGTTTCGAACAATTCGCGCGCGGATAATTGCGCTTGCTCGCGTACCAGCGCCTCCAGCCTTTCGTAGCCGTATTCCTCATGCGCCTCATTTTGCGCCTCGGTAATACCGTCCGTGTACAGTAGCACGGTGTCTCCCGAGGTCATGGTATAGGTCGCATCCTCGAGCATGTCGTCGAAATCATCTACCTCCAGCATGCCCAGCGCCGTGCCGCGTGGGGATCGCTGTTCCGTCCGGCCATCGGCGTGAACAATCAAGATCGGTTCGTGTCCGGCCCGGGCAAACGTCAACCGGTGGGCGGCCGGATCGAGTTGAATACATGACATGGTCACGAACATTTCCGCATCCAGATCCGCGGAGATATTCCGGTTCACTTTTCGCAAGATCGCTTTGGGCCCCGCTTCGAACTCGATGTAGGTATGAATCAGCGCGCGAACAATGCTCATGATCAAGGCAGCCGGCACCCCCTTGCCGGACACATCGCCCACCAGCAGGTAGGTCGATTGATGGCGTTGCACATAGTCATAATAGTCGCCACCCACCTCGAGCGCCGGGGCGCTACCGCCGACAATTTCATAGCCGGGCACCACCGGGGCTTTACGCGGCAACATCGATTGCTGGATCTGTCGCGCCAAGGTCATTTCCTGTTGCATTCGCTCTTGCGCCGCCAGCCGCTCGTAGAGGCTGGCGTTGTCAATCGCTACGGAGGCATGCTGGGCCAGCGTTTGCAGAATCGTTACGGTATCGTCATCATAGAGTGAGCGGTCAGTTTTGCGTCCGATTCGGATTACGCCCACCCGGTGCTTGCCGGATAAGAGGGGGATCGCCAGCTCTTGCACGTCGGTTGGTTCGTTGTCGGCGGCTCCATCGGCCTTAAGGTAGATGGTCCATCGTTCCGCCAGCGCCATCCGGGAAAGGGTGTCATCGTTTTCTCCCGGCAAGTCCTTACCGCCTTTTTCCAAGCGTTTCACGAGTTGCTTGGTGTCGGGATCCAGAAGGTACAACCGATACGAATCCGCCGTGGACATGCGCTCAAACATCTCGCCCAACGCATCAAACAGACGCTGTGAATTCAATTGCCGCCCGATTCGCATGCTCCATTCTTGCAGGCGATGCATCACGTCCATGCGGCGATCCATGGAGTAGATCATTTCATTGAAGGTTTCGGCCAACTCGCCGATTTCGTCCTCGGTGCTGACCGGCACATGCTGCTGCAGGTCCCCCCGATGAACCGCCCGGGCCGCGCCGGTCAATGCGCGAATCGGGGCCAGCATGGTTCGGGTGAAGAGGATGGATAGCAAGACCGAGACCGCCAGAACGAAAAACAGAATTAGCATCGCCTGTGTAAGCAGTTGGCCCAACTGGGCCCGAATCTCGGTGGGGATTAGAATCATCACATACCCAATCGCCGGATTGCGGGCATCCACCGGCCCAATGACCTCGATAACCGGGGAAAACCGGTCATGGGTCAATTCGACCACTGACGGCAAGCGGTCCGGGGTTAAAGGCGTCGCGCGATCCCGGGCGGCATCGTCCAGGTATTCGTACAGGATGCGGCCCATTTGATCGTAGATGACGATCTGTAGCGGTCGATGCTCAATCTGATGCGCGGCCTCCGGATCCAACTGCATGAAGTGTTGACTAAAAAAGAGGTCCAGTAGGCGCCGGTCATAGCGCTGTTGCGGGGCATAATGCGCGGAGAGGAAGTGGACCATGGCCGCATACACCATGTAGGCGGAATCGTATTCGATCCGGTACATTTCTTTTCGGAACTGATACGCGGTGGCGCCGGTGATCACCAAGCCGGTCAAAAGCGTCATCGCGATAACATGGACTGTGACCTTCTTGAAGAACCCAAGTTTCAAAGGTGCACGAATGAATCTGCTGAACAAATTTCGTTCCATGAAATTGTATGACATCGTCAACCGAGTTTAGAGGTCCGGACCGATCATCGGAAAGACTAGAGTGGTTGCGCCGGTGAAGCAAGCTTGAACCCCATGGGCTCAGGGTCAATACGTTCTCCGCGCTACCTTTTTTTTGGCGAACCACTTGCACACAGTTTCCATCAATTTGGAGGGGCGAGCTCTGCGAGCCCTGAGGCCACACAGGACTATCCATTTACCGATGCACAATCGCGGCGTCGCAGAGCTCCGCCCTCCAGCTTGTCGCTAACCGTGCATTGAAAGCGGGTTGCGAGAACTGAATGGCCCTGCCCATAGCCTGCTTGGGCAATCGGCTTGGAGATAACCGGCCGATGCGGTAGTCTACGTGGATGAAGAAGCGGAGGTTGAGTCCGGAAGCAAAGCAGCAGCAGATCGCCGATCTGCGTCAGGAGCAGGCGCATCGCATGCGCGGCTATCGCGAGCGAGCCTTGCGTCTGTTTCCTCATGTGTGCGCTCGGTGCGGGCGCGAATTTTCCGGCCGTCGTTTGAAGGAGTTGACCGTTCATCACAAGGATCACAATCACGCCAACAATCCGCCGGACGGCAGCAATTGGGAG
>SKLK01000066.1 GCA_007123265.1 Kiritimatiellia bacterium | reverse complement strand
TCTGTCCCTAACTTTGGAATTGGCCACAAGAAGCACATAAGCCACAAACAATTGGAGCAGAAACGCTTTTGTGATTTTTGCGCCTTTTGTGGCTATCTTAGTAGGCACAGTTTCTCTGTCCCTAATCCGTTTCTCTGCGTAGCACTCTATCTTCCGCCCACTGACTACCGCCCGTCGCCCACCGAACTTCAGCGCGTTAGGGACAGAGAAATGGTGACCCTCTCCGGCCACTGGCGCTGCATACGGGACCCGTGATCCCGAAATGTCGTCTTGCGCCATGGGCGCAACTGCGCTATATGCCCTGTAGGTGAAGGGGAGTTGATCATTCTATGCATTGTCCGGACTGCAAAACATCCATGCTGATCCTTGAGTACAAGGATATCGAACTCGATTTTTGTCCCACCTGCAAAGGGTGCTGGCTGGATGAAGGCGAGCTGGAGCAAATGTTGGCAGGACGCACAGCGGCGATGCAACAGTTGGACTGGACCGGCGGGGTCAAGGGGCGCCGCCGGTGCCCCCGCTGCTTGAAGCCGATGCACGTGGTCCCCATGCCGAACGACGGACCCGAAGTGGATGTCTGTCCCGCCGCCTGCGGGATTTGGTTTGATCAAGGTGAACTGCGCGCGGCAATACGATCCCAATTGGCGGACGCCCAAGCATCGCCGATCGTGGAAACCTTGCGGGAAATGTTTGGAACCGAAGAAGAAGGGGAGAGGAATACGAAATGAGTATGCAATGGATTGTTTTGATCGTGATCGTCGTGCTGATCGTTTGGATCGTCGCGATGTACAACAAGTTGGTGCGTTTTCGCAATCAAGTGAAGAATGCCTGGTCGCAAATCGATGTGCAGTTGAAGCGGCGCCATGATTTGATTCCGAACCTGGTGGAAACGGCCAAGGGCTACATGACGCACGAACGGGAGACGTTCGAGGCGATTACCCAGGCCCGTGCGCAGGCGATGCAGGCGAAAACCGTGGGGGAAACGGCGCAAGCGGAAAGCCAACTGCAAGGTGCGCTAAGCAAATTCAATCTGGTGGTTGAAAATTATCCCGAACTGAAGGCCAACACGAATTTCTTGTCCCTTCAGGAGGAGTTGACGTCCACGGAAAACAAGGTCGGATTTTCGCGCCAGTACTACAACGACCAGGTTCTGCACTACAATAATACGATCGAAAGTGTGCCGACCAATATTGTGGCCGGTCTGTTCCGGTTCGAGCGCTCGGACTTCTTCGAGCTGGAATCGCCGGCGGAACGAGCGGTGCCCAAGGTGTCGTTCTCGTAAGGCGTCACATCCGTCCGTCGTGCCGGGGGCATCATGTTTGAACTTATTCGGGCGAACCAGCGAAAATCGATCTGGTTGATGGCGATTCTGGCCAGCGTTTTGCTGGCTTTAGGCTATGCGATTGGTTTTCTAGTCGCCCCGGACGAGCCGGGGATCCAATCCTTCTTTGTCATTATTGCGGTCGGGGTTTGGTTGGTGATGTTGTTGACCAGCCTGGCGGGTGGCGAACGAATCCTGCTGGCTTCTGCGCAAGCACGCGAGGTACAGAAGAAGGATGCCCCCCAACTCTACAATATCGTCGAGGAAATGTGCATTGCCTCGGGCCTGTCGACGGTGCCCAAAGTGTACATTATCGATTCGCCTTCTCCCAATGCCTTCGCCGTGGGGCTGAAGCCGCAGCGCGCGGCCGTGGCGGTGACAACGGGCCTGATGGGGAAGCTCAACCGTGACGAGTTACAAGCCGTGATGGCCCACGAAATCGCGCATATTCAAAACCGGGACACGCTATTCATGACCCTGGCCGGCGTCACCGTGGGCGCGATCATTATCATTGGCGATATCTTTCTCCGCAGCATGATCTATGGCGGTGGCCGCCGCCGGGGGGGCGGCGGGAATCAAGGCGCAGCGCTAATGGTGATTGCCGTGGTGATGGCCATTTTGGCGCCGATCCTGGCCAACATCCTGTACTTCGCCTGCTCCCGGCGTCGCGAATACCTCGCCGATGCCTGTGCGGCGCAGTACACCCGGTACCCGGAAGGATTGGCGTCGGCGCTGGAAAAGATTAGCGGACAAGTCACCCGCCAAACGGCGCAAGCGGCCAGTCGCACTTTGGCGCCGATGTACATTGTCAATCCCATGGCCGCCCGCGGCCGGCGCGCCGGGCTGTTCAGTACCCATCCGGCCACCGAGGACCGCGTGCGGGTGTTGCGCAGCATGTCGGGTCAAGCGTCTCTGGCGGCCTACGAAAAGGCGTATCAAGCCCTGCACGGCAAACAGTCCGTGCTGCCGCCCTCAGTGCGGGCGGCGTCGGTGGATCAGGCGGTCCGTGAACAGCATCGCGAATCGGATGACGGCACCGGACGCAGTCAATGGCGACAGGCGCAGGATCTGTTGCATCAAGTGGATCGCTATGCGGTGATCGCTTGTGTGTGCGGGATGAAGCTCAAGCTGCCGCCCGGTTACGAAGAATCCAAGGTGGGCTGTCCCAAATGTGGGCACGTGCATGTGTTGCCCCCTGAGATGATGGCGGGACTGGCCGCTGCCCAGATGGCCCAACGCAAAGGGAAGAAGCGGTAGTGGCAGGGATTTGGATTCGCGATGGGCAGTGTATCGATCCCGCCACGGGGCGGGTGGCCCAGCGGGACGTGTATGTGGTGGACGGGCTGCTGCAACCGCGTCCCTCCGATCACGAGTTGCGCGCGGCCCGCGAAATCGATGCGGCGGGCTGCATCGTCATGCCCGGTGCCATTGATGTGCATGTCCACCTGCGTGAGCCCGGTGGCGAGGCCGCGGAGACGATTGCTTCCGGGGCCGCAGCGGCCTTGCGTGGTGGCGTGACC
>SKLK01000225.1 GCA_007123265.1 Kiritimatiellia bacterium | reverse complement strand
TGTGCACGTCGACTGGAAGTTGCCGCGCGCGCCGGGCCTCGGCATAGCTCAAGCCTTCCTGCATCGGCACCGATTCATCGTCCTCGCCCAGCACGATCAACAGCGGCTTGGCAAAGTGCGTGACCGCCTCGAGCGGACGCAACGCCAATAGCTCTTTCAGGAAAGCGGCGCTAATCGGCCATCCCCTGCAATCCACAACGCCCGCCGCGGCCAATTCCACGTCACTGGCATCCGTCCGGCGGCGGCCCACGGCTGCTTCCGTATCAGCGACGGGATTCCACAGCGCCATGGCCCGGATCTGCTGAAGCTGCTCCACCCCCAACACGGCCACTAAACCGCCCAGACTCAAACCCATGACGCCGATACGCGACACATCAATCCCGGGCTGCGACTCAACAAACGCCACAGCCGCCAGTAAATCAGCCACTTCATGGGCAACGGTGACCGAGGAAAACTCACCGGCACTGTCGCCGGACCCGCGAAAATCAAAACGTAAACAGGCCATACCAACCGCGGCCAAGGCGCGAGCCATATAGACGAACACGCGTTGACTTTCGGTGCGGTTTCCGCCAAAGCCATGACAGAGGATGACCGCCGGCGCCCCTTCCTCCTGCGCTATGCCGGGCTTTGGCGCATGCCAGATGCCAATGACTTGTTGGCCGTCACTGAGAAACGTGATCGGTATTTCATCCGCCATAGCGTCACTCCCCGGCAGCGCATTCCGATAAGGTCTCGATCAATTTCTCCAGTTTCTCGCTCTTTTCGAGCAGCGCCTTTTTGCGCTCCTCTTGTTGCTCCACCACCTCAGCGGGCGCCTTGTTAATGAAGTCCATGTTCCCCAGTTTACGGGTGACTTTTTGCAGTTCGCCGGTGACCTTTTCCAGTTGTCCCGTCAATTTCGCGACCTCGGCCTGCAGATCGATCAACCCCTCGACCGGCATATAGATCGCGCCCAATTGACTGATGGCGCTGGGCATGGCGCGGGGCGGTGAATACTGGCGATCGATCGTGATTTCCCGGGCGCACAACAACGACCGGATCGAATCCTGATCGGCTTGCAACCGCTTGTCGTATCGCTCGTTCGAGGGGCGGATCATGAGATCAATTTCCTGGCGCGGCGCCAGGCCGTAGTCCGCCCGCAACTGCCGGGCCACGCGAATCAAGTCATGCTTGGCATCCACATACGAGACCACGGCCCCGGCCACGCCCCATTCGTCCAAGGCCTCGGCATCGCGCGACTCGGGCCACGGAGCAATCACAATGCTCTCGCTGCACGAGGTATAGCCCATACCGTGCCACAACTCCTCGGTGATGAACGGCATCAGCGGATGCAACAGGCGCAGGGCGTTGGAATACACATAATGCATCACCTTCAGCGTCTGCTCGCGGCGGGGTTGATCGTCCCCGTAGAGAATGGGTTTGGCGTATTCGACGTACCAATCACAAAACTGGTGCCAGCAAAACTCGTAAATGGCGCGGGCGAGGTCGTTAAACCGGAAGCGCTCCAAACTTTCCGTGCAGCCGGCGATGGTTTCATGCAGCTTGGCCAGGATATGTTGATCATCCGCGCTGAGCAGGGACGCATCAAAGACCGGATCAGCAAAATCCGGCGGCGCTGTTTCGCCGTGCATTTGCATAAACCGGGCGGCGTTCCATAATTTGGTGCCGAAATTGCGTCCGATCTCAAATTTTTCATCCGACAACTGCACGTCTGTGCCCGTAGCCGATAACATGATCAAGCTGAAACGCAAGGCATCGGCATTGTATTTTTCGACAATGGTCAAGGGATCGATCGAATTGCCCAGGCTCTTGCTCATTTTGCGGCCGATATCGTCCCGCACCGTGCCGTGGATGTAGACATGGGAAAACGGGATGTCGCCCATGCATTCGAGCCCGGCCATAATCATACGAGCCACCCAGAAAAAGATGATCTCCGAACCGGTCACGAGGGTTTGCGTGGGATAATAGACCGATAGTTCTTTTTTCTCTTCGGGCCACCCGAAAACGCTGAACGGCCACAGCCACGAGGAAAACCATGTATCCAGTACGTCCTCGTCCTGCCGAATTTGTGTGTGCCCGCAAGCGGGACACGCCGATGGCGTATCCAGTGACGCCCATTCATGCGCACAGCCATCGCAATAGTAGACCGGGATGCGGTGGCCCCACCAGATTTGCCGCGAGATACACCAGTCCCGGATGTTCTCCATCCATTCGGTGTACACCTTCGTCCAACGCTCGGGCACGAACTGGATTTGACCGTCCTTAACCACATTCAGCGCCGGGCGCGCCAGCGGCTTCATTTTGACAAACCATTGGGGCGACAACCGGGGCTCAACCACGGAATGGCAGCGATAGCAATGGCCAATGGCATGCTCGTGCGCGTCGACGTGATCCAGCAATCCTTCGCGCTCGAGATCCTTGAGCAAGGCTTCGCGGCAAGCCATTCGATCCATGCCCGCATACGGCCCGGCTTCGGCGTTCATGGTGCCATCGTCGTTCATCACATTGATGGACGGCAACTGATGGCGCTGGCCCATTTCGAAATCGTTCGGATCATGGGCCGGGGTCACCTTGACCACGCCGGTACCAAACTCCGGATCGACAAAGTCGTCCTCAACCACGGTCAGTTCGCGCTTCAATACCGGCAACAGCACGGATTTACCGATCAAATGGCGGTAGCGGTCGTCGCGCGGATTGATGGCCACGGCGGTATCGCCCAACAAGGTTTCCGGACGCGTGGTGGCGACCAGCACGTAATCCTTCTTTTTACCCCCCTTGATGGGATAGCGGATGTAATAGAGTTTTCCATCAACCGCCTGATGCTCGCTCTCTTCATCGGACAGGGCGGTTTGACAGCGTGGACACCAATTGATGATGTAGTTGCCGCGATAGATCAGGCCCTTGTTGTAGAGTCGGACGAAGACTTCGGCCACCGCCCGACTCAGTCCTTCGTCCATCGTAAATCGCTCGCGCTCCCAATCGCACGAGGCCCCGATTTTCATCAATTGATTCTTGATCGTGTTGCCATATTCCTCGCGCCAGGCCCACACCCGCTCGACGAAGGCCTCGCGACCAAGATCATCGCGCGTCTGGCCTTCGGCTTTCAAGGCGCGCTCGACCACGTTCTGGGTGGCGATGCCGGCATGGTCCGTGCCCGGCACCCAGGTGACGTTGTAGCCCTGCATCCGGCGCCAGCGCACAAGCACATCTTGAATGGTGTTGTTCAGGGCATGCCCCATGTGCAGGATACCCGTCACATTGGGCGGAGGAATGACCACGCAGTAGGTGGGTCCATCGCGATCGGTCTGGCCATGGAAATAGCCTTGTTTCAGCCACCACGCATACCATTTGCCCTCTACGGCGCGGCTGTCATACGTTTTGTCTAATTGGGTCATGTTGCAGTTGTCCTATCCAAGCGTCAGCGTCCCATCGCGGGACGGTTTATGACGACGCGTTTTCGATACCCGCTTGCTCGTCGAGGAACATTTTATATTCCACGCTATCCACCAACGCTTCCCACGACGCCTCGATCAAGTTTTCGGACACGCCGACGGTGCTCCAGGTTTGTTTCCCGTCGCTGGATTCGATTAGCACGCGGGTTTTAGCGGCGGTATGCTCTTCCGGATCCAGAATCCGGACCCGGAAATCGGTGAGGAAGACATCGGCAATACGCGGATAGAACCGGGTCAAGGCCCGGCGCAACGCGCCGTCCAAGGCGTTCACCGGTCCATCGCCTTCGGCCACGGTATGTTCGACATCGCCTTCCACGCGCAGTTTGACAGTGGCCTCGCTGCGGCAGTCTTCAAGCTGCCCGTTCTTCTCCACGATCACGCGGAACCCTTCCATGGCGAAGAAGGGGCGATGCGCTTTCAACACCTTTTGAATCAACAATTTAAAGGAGGCTTCCGCGGCCTCGAACTCGTAGCCCTCTTTTTCCAAGCGCTCCAGTTCATGCAGAATTTCCTTCACTTCCGGCGAGGACTTGTCGACTTGAAGGTTCATTTCGACCGCCTTGAGGAAGACATTGCTGGCGCCGGACAATTCGGAAATCAGCACGCGCCGTTTATTGCCCACGCATTCGGGTTCGACATGCTCGAAGCTCTGCGGGTTTTTGCGCACCCCATCCACGTGCATCCCGGCCTTGTGCGCAAACGCGCTGTCGCCCACATACGCGGCCTTGGTCCAGGGCCGCTGGTTGGCCAGTTCATTGATGAAATGCGAGACATCACGGAGTTGCCGCAATGATTTTTCGCCATCGCGCAAGCAGGGGTGCTTCATCTTCAGCAAAAGGTTCGGGATGATGGCGGTTAAATTGGCATTGCCACACCGTTCGCCGAATCCGTTGATGGTGCCTTGCACATGCACAGCGCCGGCCCGGACCGCTTCCAACGAATTGGCCACGCCCAACTCACAATCGTTGTGTGTGTGAATGCCGAGCGGGGTATCGAAGCGGCCGGCCAACGCGGTAATGATCGTGTGCACCTCGTGCGGTAAGGTCCCGCCATTGGTGTCGCACGGAACCAACATGTCCGCCCCGGCCTCAGCGGCGGCGCGTAGGGTGGCGATGGCGTAGTCCGGATCATCCTTGTACCCGTCAAAAAAATGCTCGGCGTCGTAGATGACCTCCTTGTCCCGCTCCTTAAAGTACCGCACGGTATCGGCGATCATGGCGAGGTTTTCTTCCGGCGTGGTTCGCAGCACGTCACGCACATGCAACTTCCAGCTTTTGCCAAAGAAGGTGACGACCGGCGTATCGGCTTCCATTAACGCGCGCACACCGGGGTCCTCGCCCACGGCGATGTTCGCCCGGCGCGTGCTGCCGAAGGCGGCGACCTTCGCGTGGGTCAAGTTCAGTTTCTTCACATCCTTGAAGAACGCCATATCGCGGGGATTCGAAGCGGCGTAGCCGCCTTCGATGTAGTCCACCCCAAAGGCGTCCAATCGTTCCGCCACCCGCAGCTTGCCGCTGTTGGAAAAAGAGATGCCCTCGCCTTGGGTCCCATCCCGTAACGTCGTATCATATATCGCGATTCGCTTCATCGTGTGGTCTCCCGCTGGTGCGTATCCGCTCGCGCCCTGCCACAGGGCGTCAGGATGCCGGTTGCGTCTGGCCCAGTTCAAATGCGTCATGCAGCACGTTCATCGCTTGATCTGCGTACGCGCTGCGAATGACAACGGATATCTTGATTTCGGAGGTGGAAATCATTTCCACATTGATCTTGTTGGCCGACAGGGCCTCGAACATGCGATAGGCCACGCCGGAATGACTGCGCATGCCTACCCCGACAATGCTGACTTTGGCGATGTCGATGTCGTACGTGGCCCCGGCGGCGTTCAAGGCCGGCACCAACTGATCCACCGTGGTCCGGGCCCGGTTCACCTCGTCGCGTGGCACTGTGAACGAGATGTCCGTGTGCCCGCGCTCGCTGACGTTCTGAACAATCATGTCCACATTCACATTGGCGGCGGCCAGTTCCTTGAATAACTTTGCCGCGACCCCGGGTTGATCCGGCACCTGCTGGATTGTCACTTTGGCCTGGTTCTTGTCGCCTGCCACACCTCGCACCACTATCTGTTCCATGTCATTTACCTCTTCTTTCACCACGGTGCCGGGGATCCGGTCGAAACTGGTCAGGACCTCCAATTCGACACCATACTTCTTCGCAAACTCCACCGAGCGGGACTGCAACACCTTGGCCCCCATACTCGCCAATTCCAACATTTCATCATAGGCGATGATGTCCAGCTTGCGCGCCGCTTTGACGATGCGGGGATCGCAGGTATAGACGCCGTCCACGTCCGTAAAGATTTGGCACCGATCCGCCTTCAGGGCCGCTGCCAAGGCCACGGCCGTCGTGTCCGAGCCGCCGCGCCCCAAGGTGGCAATATCCGCACTCGGCGATAACCCTTGAAATCCGCAGACGATCACGATCCGGCCTTTTTCAAGGTTCTGAACGATCCGCTCGGGATTGATCTCTGTGATTTTGGCTTTGGTATGGGCGGAATCGGTCGAGATGCCCGCCTGTGGCCCGGTCATCGACACGGCTTCAGCGCCCATGGCATGTAACGCCATGGCCAGGATCGCGACCGAGACCTGTTCGCCGGTCGCCAGCAACATATCCATCTCCCGTTCATCGGGCTGCGGATTCACCTGTTTCGACAGATTGATCAAATTGTCCGTGGTCTTCCCCATTGCGCTCAGCACGACCACGACGGAATGACCTTCAGCCCGCGTGTCGTAGACGCGTTGCGCCACGCGCTGCATGCAGGTGGCATCCGCCAATGAGCTGCCGCCGAATTTTTGTACATATAAGGCCATGTACTCCTCAGTCCTTTCTCAATATATCCATCAATTCGTCTGCCGGTACCGCTCCGAGCTGCCCGGCTGCGCAGGCCACTTCGTCCCAGTGGCCCACCGCGTCCGGCTCCACGTGCGCACCGGTCAAAATCATCGGGCACCGCTCGCCCAGCCGGGTGCCCTCCATCACCGACACGCCGCCGTCCACGGTCAATAGCAGGCGGTAAGGGCGATGCGCCTCCAACACCGTGCGGAGCGGAGCCAGCACGGTATGATCCAAATTCTCCAGTGCCCAGACCTTATCGGTTGGCCCGCCGTATCGCCCGCCGGGCCATGGCGCTTCGACATAGACAACCACATGATCTTGGCGTTGCAAGCCTTCGACCAGTCCCGCAATCTTGAAGGACGCGCGTTTTCCGAGTCGCTGGCCCCATGGATCAGCCAGTCGTACCATATCCATTCCCGCGTATTTTGCCAATCCTTGAGCCATTTGGCTTTGTGTGACCATCACCCCGCCGCCACGCGGAAACCGATCCCGTTCCGCTGCGGGCGCGATCGGTGCCCCGCCGCCCCACGGCCATAACGCATTGGCCGGATTCTCGCCCAGGTCGACCCGGACCGCATTGACCGGGTGCGACGCCAAGACCTCGCGACTGGCGTCCACCCACTGTCGTAACCAGCGCCGGTTGCGGATCGCCCCCCACACCTCGCCACCGTCCGGGACCGGGATGTGGAAGGGACACACGGTTGGCATGGACTCGATCGTATGCCCGCGGACCACCACGGCCGCCACGCCCGGACGGAGCGGGTGTAAGGTCATGCCTTGGGGCGCCAGCACCGGCTGCATCGCTTCCACCAACGAGTTCGTTTCCTGTTCACTGAGCGCCGGCACCGCTTGATCGGCCAAGCGCTCACCATCCAGCGTGACAAAATCGGCCCGAAACACGGCCGTGGCGTCCTGCGTATCGATGGCACCGGCCAATGCCTCGAGCGGGCCCCGCTGCAGACTCTCTGCTTGTTTCGCGGAGCCACCGAGGTAGCGTGTCAACAGGCTTTCCGGGGTGTTCAGTGCCGACTTTCGTGGCAGCACCACTTCCCCGCCCTGCCCCGTGACCGCGCACTCGGTCGCCGTTGGCATCCGCGCCACCTCCATTGGGGTCCGACTTCGCAGGGCAGGAACTGGCCGGTCTGATAGGCCTTCAAAAATCACCAGAGCCGTTTTCATCGCGCATCCCAAACGTACAAGGTTCAGGTAAAATCTTCGATTCGATAACGCACCGTCGGCGCGCCGATTTGATCCAGGGCATCAACTTCCTGCAACGCGTCGACAAATGCTCCTTCTTTTGCGGTGTGCGTCAAGATAATCACCGGCACAAAGTCATCCGTCCGCGCTTCCTTTTGCATCAGCGAGGCGATGCTGATTCCATGACGACCGAGGATCTGGGCGACGCGACCGAACATGCCCGGTTGATCAATCAAAGACAAACGCAGGTAATAGCGGGTCATCACCTCGGTGGCTGCCCGCAGCGGCATCGGCTGCTTGGCCGGGGCAAAGACGGTCAACCGTTGAGGCTGTCCGCTGGCCTGATTCCGCGCCGCATCGACGATATCCCCGATGACCGCACTGGCCGTGGGGAAACGGCCGGCGCCTTGGCCATAATAGATGGTGTCGCCAACCAGGTCCCCCGTTACCAGCACCGCGTTGAACGCATGACTGACATCGGCCAGCAAGTGTCCATGCGGTACCAGCGCCGGATACACGCCCACATCCAGTTCGCCGTCCGTTTGACGGATCACCGCCAACAATTTGATCCGGTAACCCAGGCCCGCGGCATAGGTGATATCCATTGCGTCCATGTCACGAATGCCACGCACAGCAACATCCGCCATTTGGACAGGTGCGCCAAACGCGTGGGCCGCAAGGACCACGGCCTTGTGCGCCGTATCGATGCCGTCGATATCCAGACTGGGCTCGGCCTCCGCGTAGCCTGCGGCCTGTGCTTCGGCAAGCACGTCCGCAAAACGCAACCCCTCGCGCTCCATGCGCGTGAGAATATAGTTGCACGTGCCATTCAGTATGCCCGTGATTCGCTCAATTCGATTACCTGACAAGCCTTCGCGCAGGGCACGGATAATCGGGATCCCGCCGCCCACACTGGCTTCGAACAGTAACTCGGTTTGGTGCTTAGCGGCGGCTTCGTATAGTTCCGCCCCGTGTTCCGCCAACAGCGCTTTATTGGCCGTCACCACCGACTTTCCGGCCGCCAAGGCCGCCAGCGTCAACGTGCGTGCCACACCGGTGCCACCGATCAATTCAACTAGAATAGAAATCTCCGGATCCTCGATCAGCGCTTGGGCATTGGTCGTCAGCAGTGCCGGATCGATGGTAACCCCCCGATCCGTTGTCACGTCCAAGTCCGCCACCCCGCGCAAGCGCAAGGTCAGGCCGGTGCGCTCTTGCAGCAGCTCAGCATGGCGCTGCAGTCCTTCGACTACGCCGGCGCCAACAGTGCCGAATCCCAGAATCCCTATACCAATTTCCTTCATAATCCCTCAATGTATCGAATCTTGTGGCCGCCGAAGGCGGCAAACGGTCAGGCGGCGAGAGTAGGCCATTCATGCTGCGTTACAAGTCTAAAGTCATGTGCGTCTGCGCCGCATCCAGGGTCATTCAGTTCTCCGCAAGGAAATTCTAATGAACGAGTTGCACCCAATTTGAAGGGCGTAGCTCTCCTTCTCCGCGGAAACCGCTCCGGCGGACAGGTGCGACGCCGCGATTGCGCATCGGTAAATGGAAAGTCCTGTGTGGCCTCCGGGCTCGCAGAGCTCGCCCCTCCAAATTTGTAGAATCTATGTGCAAGTGTTTCTCCAAAATGAGTTAGCACGGAGAATGTATTGACCCTGGCACCGCATCGCCGTGGTGCGGGGAGCTTGGGATCGGTGGTCGGTTTTCCATTACCCTTTTGTCTTTTCCCGGATTATCCGGTAAGTTGTTCATATGTGGGACAGCGTACTCATGATTGTTCGAATCGTTGCACTGGTTTATGTCGGCCTGCTTCTTCTGCTGGCCGGGTGTCAGCGGGGCCTCATCTACTACCCTTCCCGCGCTTCAGAGGACCGAGCCACGGCGATGGCGCGTGCAGACGGGATGGAACCATGGCGGGGTAATGAAGGTTCCGTCATCGGCTGGCGACAAGTGGACGCCCTGGATGATGCACCCCCCTTGTTGGTATTTCATGGCAACGCCGGACAAGCGTCACAGCGCGGTTATCTGGCTGCTGTATTTCGTCCCGAGTGGCGGGTGTATGTAATGGAGTATCCCGGCTACGGCCCCCGCTCTGGTCGCCCCAATGAGTCGGCCTTTTACGCAGCCGCTTCCGAAGCTTTCGATCAATTGCGCCAAACCTATACCGGTCGCCCCCTGTTTGTCGGCGGCGAATCACTGGGGACCGGTGTGGCTGCCTACTTGGCTGGCCAATACCCGAATGACGTCGCCGGCGTCCTGCTGATTACACCCTTCACCAGCCTTGTCGATGTCGCCCGCAGCCACTACCCGATCTTCCCGATATCCTTGCTGATGCGGGATCGCTATCCCAGCCGCAAGCACCTGCGTTCGTATTCAGGCCCCGTCGCTTTCATTGTTGCTGAGCACGACGAAGTTGTACCCGCTCGGCTTGGCCGCCAGCTCTACGAAGAGTACCACGGCCCCAAACGACTTTGGACACAGGATGGGCGCGACCACAACACACTCGATTACAGCCCGCTCAGCCATTGGTGGGTTGAAGCCCGCGACTTCCTGACCGATCACAAGAACTGGACGGCCGAATGACATATATTTTCTGCATATTAATATACATTTTTTGAATACCGGCCATTACTTGGCTGAATTTAGGTTGATAGAACCTCGTGCATGATGAAAGGAACAGGATATGAATAAGGATTGGAAAGCCGCTACGCAAGGGACCGTGAAAGTTGTGGGGGAACTTGGAAAGAGTTTGCCGGAGGTGGTTGAGGGCTTCGCGAAAATGAATCGCGCGGCTGCAGCGGAGGGCGTGTTGAGCGCCAAAACCAAGGAATTGATTGCTTTAGCGATCTCGGTGGCAACTCGGTGCGATGCCTGTATTGCCCTGCATACCAGGGCGGCGGTTAAGATGGGGATTACCCGGGAAGAGTTTTTGGAGATGCTCGGCGTGGCCATATACATGGGTGGTGGACCCTCTTACACGTACAGTGCGCAAGCGCTGGAAGCCTATGACCAATTATCGGCCGCCCAGGCACCCTCCTAAAACCTTGCCCCTTGCCCATCCAAGGCCCAGGTCACAGCTTCTCTGTCCCTAATCACCCGCCCTGAAGCCGGAACGGCATTGGGGAGGGCGAGACTCTGTCGAGCCGTGACACAGGAAATCGGACGGCTCGCGGGGACGCTCGCCATCCCGAGTTGGGATGCAGTGGGGTGGGGAAAAGGGTCGAAGCGCATGACCCACGCGACCCTTTTGGCCAACGCACACTAGAACCGATCAGCACTCAAAGGTCAGGCAGGAATGCCGTGCCACAGTTGCTCTAACGCACACTCTTTGTCGCGAGCTTAATCGTGAGCTTTGTCGACAAAGCTTCCGACAATGCTCACGACAAAGAATAGGACACAACTT
>SKLK01000101.1 GCA_007123265.1 Kiritimatiellia bacterium | reverse complement strand
CCCCCCGGTCAAACAACCGAACTGTCAATTTGACTCGCCCTGATCCATGGCCCTATACTGTTCTTGAGGGTTTACACGGTTGTGAGTGAGGAAATTAGAGCACAAGCTCAGGGGAATGCATCGGTGGATTATTCCCTGTCGCGTCTGGCGGGAGCCGGTGATCACCCGGCTGTGCTCGCTTTTGGTCCCGACGATGTGCGGCGCTGGACCTACGCGGAACTGGATCGTGTCGCCGGTCAACTGGCGAACGGATTCGCTGAGGCGGGGCTGGGCGAGGGGAGTGTGGTGGCGATGCTGGCCTTGCCGTCACCGGAATACATCGCGGTTACACTGGCGGTTCTGCGTGTGGGCGCTACGATCGCGCCAATCGATGCGCAGTTCGCCGATGATTCGCTGATCCATATCATCGACGATGCCAAACCCAAATGGCTGTTCACGGACGAGCGGGGCGCCCGCCGGATCGATAAACTCAAAACGGATACCCAGCCGAACGTGATGCGGCTGGACACGGAAGACGGCGACGCGTCGTGGCAGACCCTGCTGGCGGACGAGGCGCGCGAAGCCGAAGCGGGCGCTGTCGACCAACGCGCGGTGCTCTTTTATACCTCCGGCACCACCGGCGCACCCAAAGGCGTACCGCTGACCCGCGCCAATATCGTGTATCAATTCAACGTTGCCCGGGATACGGGTCTGATTAAGCCGGAAGATCGTTTGCTCCTGCCGTTGCCGTTGCATCACGTGTACCCATTTGTCATCGGCCTGCTGGCTCCCCTGCACATCGGTATGGCCATTTTGATTCCCGCCGCGTTGACCGGGCCGCAACTGGCGCGTGCGATCCGGGAAGGCGAGGCCTCGATTGTGCTCGGTGTGCCCCGCTTGCACCGGGCGTTAATCGACGGCATCCGCAACAAAGCAGAGGGCGGGGGACTGGTCACGCGGGTGTTTTTCCGGTCGGCGTTGCGGATAAGTCTGACAGCGCACCGCGTCTTTGGCTGGGGTATTGGGCGGATTCTGTTCGGATCGTTGCACCGTAAGATGGGCGGGAAACTGCGGATCATGGCATCCGGCGGCTCGCCGCTCGACGCCAGGATCGCGGCCCAAATCGAAGCCCTCGGCTGGGGATTGGCGGTTGGCTATGGGCTGACGGAGACATCGCCGTTGCTGACAATTCTGCGGCCGGGTGACCGCAAGCTCGATACTGTCGGCCAGATCGTGCCCGGCACTGAACTGAAGATCGACCTAGCGGCTGCGCCGGGCTCGGAGGATAGCGAGGATGCGGAAGTGGTGCGCAAGGCAAACGTAAAGGCGGGCGAAGTACTGGCCAAAGGCCCCGGCGTCTTTAGAGGCTACCATAACCTTGACGACGCAACGAAAGCGGCGTTCACCGACGGCTGGTATCGGACCGGCGATTTGGGGTGGATCGATGACGACGGGTTCCTGCACCTGGAGGGGCGGGTCAGTACGATGCTGGTGCTCGAGGGCGGGGAAAATATTTCGCCGGACAAGTTGGAGGAGATCTACGAAAACGCCGGTGAGGAAATCGCGGAAATCGGGATCCTGCAGCGGGCGGGCAAACTCGTGGCGGTGATTGTACCGCAACAGGGTATTGCCGGGGACGAGGCGAAGGAGAAGATTAAGTCCGCGTTACAAAGCGTTCGCCAGAGGATTCCTTCCTATCAGCGCCTGACCGACTTCAAGGTATCCACGCGCGACCTGCCGCGTACGCGGCTTGGCAAGATTCGGCGGCACAAGCTGGAGGAGCTGTACGATGCGGATCAAGAGGAGCGCCAAGGTGAAACGGGGCCCATTGCCGTTGAAGACATGTCCTCCGACGACCAGAGCCTGCTCGACAACGACAAGGCCCATGCGCTTTGGGAGCTGCTTAGCAAGCGATACCGGGATCATCGATTGCAGCCCGAATCGCGTTTGGAAGCCGATTTAGCCATTGATTCGATGGAATGGGTGGAGTTGTCCACGGCCATCGAGGCCGAAACCGGCCTTCAATTCGGTGACGAAGTGATGGAAAACGCCGAGACGGTCCATGACCTGCTCGAGGCCGCTGTTGGGCCTTCGGGCAAGGCGGGCAGTGATTCGCGTAAGGCGATACGCGATCCGGATTCGGTGTTGGATGAAGAGGATAAGCGTTGGATTCAACCGCGCACGAGTTATCATAAAGTGGTGGCCTACGTGCTGTATCTGCTGCATGAAGCGTTTATGCGTACGTTGTTCCGGGTGGAGCTGCGCGGACGCGAGAATCTGCCGGACCACGCGCCGTATGTGTTGGCGCCGAATCATACCAGTTACATGGATCCCTCCGCATTGATCAGCGGGATTCGGCGGCCGCTGATAGAGACCTTTTATTGGGCGGGTTTGACCAAGGCGATGTTCAGCAACGCGTTGATGCGGGGATTAAGCCGCATCTCGCAGGTGTTCCCGATTGATCCGCGTCGCGGTCCGATGGCCAGTCTGGTCTTGGGCGCCGCCGCGTTGAAGCGTGGTGACGCGATGGTCTGGTTCCCCGAAGGCCGTCGGTCACCGGAGGGCAAGCTGTTGCCGTTCCGGCCCGGGCTGGGTTTGATATTGAAGGAGTATCCCGATGTGCCGATCGTGCCTGTGTTCATCGACGGCACGTTTGAGGCGCTGCCGGTTGGGAAGGCGTTGCCGCGGCCGCGCAGGATCACTGTGTATATTGGTAAACCGGTGCTGGCTGCGGAGCTGGAAAAGCGGGGCGAAGGCGACACGCCTCACCAGCGGATTGTCAACGCCCTGCACGATGCCGTTGCTGCGCTTAAGTCGGCGGATTCTCCGTAGGTCAGGCATTCCTGCCTGACCTTTGAGCGGTTCTTGGTTCTTATGGTGTGCGTTGGCCAAAAGGGTCGCGTGGGTCACGCGCCAGCCAGACCCGATCGCGGTGTT
>SKLK01000245.1 GCA_007123265.1 Kiritimatiellia bacterium | reverse complement strand
TCCTCGAACCGGCCCAGTCCCGTTTCCTCGTGCGCCGATTTGGCCAAGGCCGTCTTATGTTCCCGCATCGTTTGCCGGATATTGGCAATGATGCGATTGCGGGTTTCGAGGGGAAGCGCGGAAAATACCGGGAAGGCCGCGCGGGCCGCCGTGATGGCTTCGTCAATCGTATCAAAGATGCCCATCCCGGATACGGGCGGGGGGGCGCTGGAAGCGGCTGCTGGTTGTGGTGATGGTTTAGCTGCGGCGGCGCCACCACCAATGTCCGCTACAATTTTACGTGCAATTGCTTCTATGTCTTGATCGGATAATGTCGCCATATTTACTCTCCACGGTGTTTTCGCGCAGCGGCCCGGCCGTTCGACGCACGAGCGTCGGGGCAGGGGCTACACACCTTCGTCGGTAACCGACCTTAATCGTCACTTTTCCGGTAGCGTTCTTTACCGCCAATGTCCCAACTATCGACAATTGCCATGATAACGGCGTCGCAGGGCTTCTTATCTGTCGCCAAGGTTTGCCGGGCGGAACTGCCTGTGGCTACCAATACCAGTTCGCCGGGGCCGGAGCCCACGGCGTCCACCGCCACGACCTGTCCACCGGTTTCCTTGCCGTTTTCGTCCAGATGCCGGACCAGCATGAAGCGCAGGCCCTCCAAGGAGGGTTCCTTGCGCGTCGCAACGACGGTGCCTACCACTTTGCCAAGATTCATTTGGGGTTGCCTCCCTTGCATCAACCGGTCCGGTCCGTTCGGTTACGAACGCAACCGGCCCCGGTTTCCACCCGGTCGTATGACCGGGTTCGTGCATCGCTCGCTTCGCTTACTTCTTCGCGACTTTGGCATCGCCTCGGCCCAAAGGCAGGACCGCGTCGACGTTGGCGTGGGGCCGGGCAATGACATGGACCGCGACGACTTCACCCACGCGGCTGGCCGCCATTTGTCCCGCATCACATGCGGCCTTCACAGCGGCGACGTCGCCCCGGACGATGACGGAGGTGTAGCCACCACCGGTCTTTTCGTACGAAACCAAGTCCACTTTTGCCGCTTTCACCATTGCGTCGGCCGCTTCCACGGTCGCAGGGAAAGAACGTGCTTCAATCATTCCTAATGCTTCAGCCATGATGTACCTCTCTGTTTGGGTTCTTCTGTTGTTCGTGTCTTAAATGACGGGTTTCCGCCTACTTCCCTTCCCGGCCGGTGATGGCGTTGATCGCGGCCTCGGCGGCCTCGAAGCCGACTTGAATATCGCGCTCTTCGCCTCCCAGATACACGCGACCGAAGCTACCGGCTGCGCGCACTTCCAGAATGTTGATGTCCGCTGCTTTCTCCGCTTCGTTGGCGGCGATTGCGGCATACCCCGCCGGGGCACATTCCATCACGTACAGGGTCTGTCCGGGCAGGATCATGTTGCCGTGCCGCATGCGGTTAATCAATTGGGTGTGGTAATCCGACAGATGCCGAATCACCTGACTGGTTGTGACCTTTGGTTTGATGCGGTCCTCTTCCTTCAGGTCGAGCGCATCAAGAATGGCCTGACCCGCGGCGCGAATATCGGCCTGCGAGTCGGAATGGATTTCCAACATCCCGAACACGCGCTCGACGATCTGCATGCCGGGGGTCACATTGGTCGATTTCAACGCGATATCGGTCATGCGATTGATGTCCATGCCCGGCGAAATTTCAATGAACAGGGAGGCCTGTCCGGTCACCGGTAGAAAGCCTTGCGCCACGGTTGCCAAAAATGAGGCGAACTGGGGTTGCAGACTGTCCAAAAACACATATGTACGTAATTCAGCCACGGGATGTCTCCTTCCTGCCGTTGTTTATCTTGAACGGGCTTCTTCCAATATTTTCACACTACTGCTTGCTCCAATTCGGGTCGCACCGGCGCGAATCATGCGCATGGCGTCGTCGTAGGTGCGGACGCCGCCGGACGCCTTGACGCCCAGCTTTTTCGGGGCCACGGTCCGCGCCATCAACGCAATATCCTCGGCGGTGGCGCCGCCGGTGCTGAATCCGGTGGAGGTCTTGACGTAATCGGCGCGGGCTTGCATGCTCAGCTCGCAGGCGCGAATCTTTTCGTCGTCGGTAAGTAGGCTGTTTTCCAGAATCACCTTGGACAACGCGCGACCGTCCTTGCAGGCTTCAACAACGGCGCGGATATCCTCCAACACCAGCTTGTCATCCCCGCTTTTCAGGGCGCCGACATTGATGACCATGTCAATTTCCTTGGCCCCTTCGCGAATGGCGCGGCGCGTTTCCATGGCCTTGATCTGCGGCGGCATCGCGCCGAGCGGGAAACCGACCACGGCACAGACCTTGACCGCGGATCCACGAACTAGATCGCGGGCCAGCGGTACCCAAGTGGAATTGACGCAGACGGAAAAGAACTGATGCTCCACGGCCTCGCGACACAGCTTCTCCACGTCGGCACGCGAGGCGTCCGGGCGCAGAATCGTGTGATCGATCATTTGCGCCAGTGATTTGGCGTCCATGTGCAGGGCGACATCCGTCGCTCCTCCCGTTGCCCCTGCGCCGCCGGCAAGCAGCGTTTTTACCCGCGCTGCGATGCGCTCGATATCCTGTGGCGATAAGTCCACGTTCGCCCCCTTGTTTAAGGTGTTTGTTTGTGCGGGCGCCGACACCATGCGGCCCCGCTCGATATCCATAATCAAATCCACGCGCCGCTGATGCCGGGCTTCCGAGCAGTGACTGCCGATGAAGACCGAAACTATCGCTTGCGCATCGGCAAGGCTCGTTTGTCCGGCCCCCAGAGTCAAGACATTTGCGCCGTTATGTTCCCGACTGTTTCGTGCCAGCGCCTCGTTGTAGCAAGCCGCCGCGCGGATGCCCGGGACTTTGTTGGCCGCCATCGCCGAACCAATCCCGGCGCCATCGACCATAATACCCAAGGCACAGCGTCCCTCGGCCACTTGCGTTGCCACGCGATGGGCGATCACGGGGTAATCAACGGCATCTTTGGAGTGGGTGCCGCAGTCGGTGACCTGATGGCCTTGCGATTGCAAAAAGGCAGCCAGCCGCTGCTTTAAATCATAGCCGCCATGGTCGGCGCCTATCGCAACTTTCAATGGGGTACTCATAAACCAAGTGTTAAGAAAACATGAAGCCTCGGGGTCGGTCAAGCGAAAGCGCATGCCTCTTGCAATCTCGGTAGCTTTCGCCTACGGTACCGCACGAACCAGCCTTTTATCTATCGTAGGGTGTTCTATGCAGTGGCTTTTGAAGAAAATTATCGGCACAAAAAATCAGCGCGATCTGAAGAAGATCCACCCGCGGGTGGAGCAAATCAATGCCTATGAAGTTGAGTATCAACAGCTTTCGGACGAAGCGTTGGTGGCGAAGACCGATGAATTCAAGCAGCGGATCGACGATGGCGCCTCGGTAGACGACCTGTTGTGTGAGGCCTTTGCGGTCGTCAAGAATGCCTGCCGACGCCTGTGTGGGAAGACCATCAAGGTCAGTGGCAATGAACTGGTCTGGGAAATGATACCCTTCGACACACAGTTGATCGGTGGAATGGTCTTACACGAGGGCAAGATCGCGGAAATGGCCACCGGCGAAGGTAAAACCCTGGTCGCCACGATGCCGGTATACCTGAATGCCTTAACAGGGAAGGGCGTGCACGTGGTCACGGTCAATGATTACCTCGCCCGCCGCGATTCCGAGTGGATGGGCGCTGTCTACCAGTTTCTGGGGCTGACTGTCGGCTGTATTCAAAATGCGATGCGTCCAGAGGAGCGGCGCGAACAGTACACAAAAGACATCACCTACGGCACCAACAGCGAATTTGGCTTCGATTACCTGCGCGACAATATGGCAATGCGCCCGGCGGACATGGTTCAGCGCGGCTTTCATTATGCGGTAGTAGACGAAATTGACAGTATTCTGATCGACGAGGCGCGTACGCCGCTGATCATTTCCGGGCCGGCGCCGCATTCGCCGCATCAATACGACGAGTTCAAGCCGCGCGTTGAACGGCTGGTGCGTCAGCAGCGCGATTTGTGTAATCGCTTCATGCGCGAGGCCAAGGCGCTTTTGGAGAAAGGCGAAGTCGAGGAAGCACAGGTCCTCCTCTATCAAGTAAATCAGGGCATGCCCCGCAACCCGATGTTACTTGAACTACTGGAGGATCCGGCTAAGCGACGGCTGCTGGAACAAATCGATGCGCATATGCTCACCGATATGCGCAAGGAACAGGCGCGCGAATTACGCGAGGAATTATTCTTCGTAATCGATGAGAAAGCGCATGATGCGAGTTTAACGGATCGGGGCAGCAATGCGATCAGTCCCAACGATCCCGACGCGTTTGTGGTACCGGATTTGGTGTCGGCATTGGCTCAGCTGGACGGCGATGAAAGCCTTGGTCCTGACGAGAAAGTCGCCAAACGCCAAACCTTGCAGCAGGAATTTACAGCCAAGAGTGAGCGGATTCATGCGGTCGACCAGTTGATCCGTGCGTATTGCGTCTATGAAAAGGACGTGGAATACGTGGTGCAGGACAATCAAGTAATTATCGTCGACGAAAATACGGGCCGTTTAATGCCCGGTCGGCGCTGGAGCGACGGCTTACATCAAGCGGTGGAAGCGAAAGAAGGCGTCAAGATTGAGCGTGAAACGCAGACCCTGGCCACCATCACGATTCAAAACTATTTCCGCATGTACGAGAAGCTGGCCGGTATGACCGGTACCGCCGAAACCGAAGCGGACGAATTCCACCAGATTTACAAGTTGGATGTGGTGGTGATCCCCACGAATCGTCCCGTCCGCCGCGTCGATTTCAACGATCAGATTTACAAGACCTTGCGTGAGAAGTATCAGGGGGTCATCGCCGAAATCCGGGATTGCCACGAACGGGGACAACCAGTGCTGGTGGGTACGATTTCCGTGGAAACCTCCGAGCTCGTCAGTCGCATGTTGCGGAAAGAGAATATTCCCCACAACGTGCTCAACGCCAAAAACCATCAACGCGAAGCCGAGATTGTCATGCGCGCCGGACAAAAGGGCGCCGTCACCATCGCCACCAACATGGCTGGCCGCGGCACCGACATCAAATTGGGGGAGGGTGTCGTCAAGCTGGATCGGTCCGTGATTACCTCCAAGACGTCCTTGGACGATAAGGTCGATGGCCGGGTGCTGCGTAAAATCCTTGAGGAATCCCCCTGTGGTCTGCACGTGATCGCCACAGAACGGCACGAATCGCGCCGGATCGACCGGCAGCTACGTGGCCGGTGCGCCCGCCAAGGCGATCCGGGGTCGTCCCGCTTTTATGTGTCCTTGGAAGATGACTTGATGCGCTTGTTCGGTTCGGACCGGATTTCGAGTATCATGGAGAAACTGGGCATTCAGGAAGGGGAAGTGCTCGAGCATCCCTGGTTGAACCGGTCGATTGAGCGCGCCCAGCGGCGCGTGGAGCAGCAGAACTTCTCGATCCGCAAACGCACGCTTGAATACGATGATGTCATGAACACCCAACGCGAAATCATTTATGGTTTCCGTAGCGATGTATTGCGTTCGGAGGTGCCCCGGGATCACTTATACGAGATTGCCGAGGAGGTCATCCTGCAAAAGGTATCGCCCGCCCTGGCCGGCTTGCGCCCGGATAGCGATGAATCCATCACAGAATTCGTGCATTGGGCGAACACCGCCTTTCCGATTGGCTTGAAAACAGAAGATATCGATCTGCCGACAGCCACGGACGAAACATTGACTGAGCAGGTGCTCGCAGAGGTGAAGAAGGCCTATGAACTGAAGGCCGAAACCGAAAACCAAGAACAATTGGTTTCACTGGAACGGATGATCATCACCCAGTCGATTGATCAACATTGGCAGGAGTATTTGCGGGGCATGGACGCTTTGCGACAGGGCGTGGGACTGCGCGCCTATGGTCAGCGCGATCCACTGGTGGAATACAAGCGCGAGGCCTATGACCTTTTTGCGCAACTGATGGATCGGATCAAAGAGGAAGTGGCGATGCGCATGTTCCGCTTTGCCACGTCGATGAATGCCTTTGAAAACTTCCTGTCCGCCTTGCCACGCCAGACGGTCCACCGTGAAACGTCGGCCTTTGGCCAAGCCCGTGCCGCCGCGTCGACGACCGGGGCCAACAGCGCGGCTGGCGCAGCGTTTGATGAGGCCGTCCGTTCGCCCCCGGCACCGGTGCGCCGGGACGAGCCGAAAGTGGGGCGGAACGATCCATGCCCTTGCGGCAGTGGAAAGAAGTACAAGAAATGTTGCGGAGCCGCATCATAAGCGGACGCAGCGCCTTGGCCCTGCTGATTTCCGGCGTTTCCGGTTGGCTCTGCTACACGGCTTTTCCGCCGTTGGCATGGTCCGAAGCGGCATGGATTGCATGGGTTCCCCTCTGGCTTGTCTGCCTGCGCGCTTCGGTTCGGGACGGTTTTTGGCGCGGATTTGTCGCAGGAGCCGTGTTCTGGCTCGGGACCCTGTTTTGGTTGACTGAAGTTACGTGGGCCGGCTGGCTGATGTTGTCGGCCTATTGCGCGCTCTATATGGGCGCGTTCGGCAGCCTGCTCGCTTGGTGTTGCCGGTACTGGGGCTATACCCGGTTTCGCGGGCGGCTGGGCTTGATGCTTGGCATGCCAATCGTCTGGGCCGGCCTGGAGTTCATGCGCTCCACGTTGCTGACCGGCTTTGCTTGGAACCCTTTGGGCAATAGTCAGGCGGATAAAATTGCCCTGCTGCAAATCGTGGCATGGACCGGCGTCTACGGTTTGTCCGCATTGATCATTCTTGTAAATGGTGCCATTGCGCTGACCTTGCAACGCTATCTCGCGGACGGCTTGAGAGGGCGTCGACCCTGGCATCCCGAATTGATGGTGGCCTTTTCGGTGCTGCTGCTTGTGTACCTTGCGGGCGTTCAGCGGTTGCAAGCGGACCAGGCCCTGTCGACCACCCCGCTGCGCGTGGCCTTGATCCAACCCAATATTCCGCAATACCAGAAGTGGACACCGGAGTTTGTTGACTCGATTTACGCGCAATTGGAGCAATTGACCACCTGGGCCATTCAGTCCGGGGAACCGGATCTGGTGGTATGGCCGGAAACAGCCGTGCCGGATTATGTCCGGTATAGTGATCGCTGTTTCGCGCTGGTCCGCGATTTGACCGCATTGGGGGCGCCGATTCTGGTTGGCACCATGGACATTGAGTGGGTCGATGAGGGCGTGCCCCGTTTCTATAATAGTGCGTTGTTGTTTGATCAAGAAGGGCGGTTGATCGATCAATACGACAAGCAGCATTTGGTCATGTTTGGCGAGTACGTGCCGTTGGATCGATTCCTACCGTTCTTGACCGCGATGACTCCGATCGAGGCCAGTTTTGATGCTGGCGAAGGGACCACCATCTTCCGGGTTCCGGAGCGCGGCGATCCCTTTGCTGTGTTGATCTGTTTTGAAGATACCGTGGCCCGGTTGAGTCGACAGGCGGTGCGAAAAGGCGCCCGCCTCTTGATCAATCAGACCAATGTGGCGTGGTTCAGGGAGCGGGCGGCTGCCGCACAGCACGAATTGCATTCCCGTTTGCGGGCTGCCGAAAACGGGGTGCCCGTGGCCCGGGCGGCCAATACCGGTGTGTCCTCTGGAATCGATCGGGTCGGACGCTTGCAAGACATATTGCTGGGCGCGGACGGCACCCATTTTGTGGCAGGGTTCCAAACGACCACGTTGCACATTCCGCCCGCCGACATGCCGCTGACATTTTATACCCGTCACGGCGACGTATTCGGTTGGGTGGCCTTAGCGTTCACCTTTGCCTTGGCCGGCGCGGTGGTTCATCAAATCCGGCAATCCAACCGGCGGGAACGTACAGGAGACGATCTATGAGTGTTCAAATCGGTATCGTTACCATATCCGACCGCGCCAGCAGCGGCGTCTATCTCGATGAAAGCGGACCGGCCATCGAGGCGTTGCTGAACGAATACCTGGTATCGCCTTGGACCCCGGTCTACCGCTTAATTCCCGACGAACAAGCGACCATCGAACAGACCCTGATCGACTTGGCGGCGTCCGGCTGTGCGTTGGTCCTGACGACGGGCGGTACCGGCCCGGCGGCCCGCGATGTTACGCCGGAAGCCATGGAACGCGTCTGCGAGAAACTGTTGCCGGGATTTGGTGAGCAGATGCGGAGGATATCATTGAAGTACGTGCCCACCGCGATCCTTTCCCGTCAGACCGCCGGGATTCGGGGGCAAACCTTATTCGTCAACTTGCCCGGCAAACCTAAATCCATTCGCGAATGTCTTGACGCCGTCTTTCCGGCCATTCCATATTGCATCGATCTGATCGGCGGCCCGCGCTTGGAAAGTAATCCGGATCAAATGGCCGTCTTTCGTCCGGGCGAAAAATAGAGCAGGAGTACAAATGGCATCGTTATTTTCGAAGATTGTTCAGGGCGAGATTCCCTGTCACAAACTGGCGGAAGATGACCGATTTCTCGCCTTTCTGGATGTGCGTCCGGTCCGATCCGGCCACGCCTTGGTGATCCCCAAAAAAGAAATCGATTACCTATTCGATCTGGACGATAATTTGTTGGCCGACCTCATGGTTTTCGCTAAGCCCGTAGCGAAGGCGATCGAGCGCGTGGTTCCGTGCAAGCGGATTGGGGTCATGGTCGTGGGACTGGAAGTGCCGCATGCCCATGTGCACTTGATCCCGATTGATCGCATTGCCGATCTAAACTTCGCGCATGCCCAACCAGCAGAAACGGATCTGCTGGCTGAATTAGCCGAACAGATCCGTTCGCAACTGGCTTAAAAGCCGCTAGAGTTACTGGGCGATTTCTACGCCCGCTTCCTCGCGTAGTTGTTCGACGTAGGCGCGCATCGCGCGATCCCGCTCTTGCCCTGTCAGGTGTTGGGCGATGGATTCACGTACTTCGTCCAAGTCTTGTACGCCGCCACTCGAACGGTCCGTCACCTTGACAATGTGGAAGCCGAATTGGGTTTCCACGATATCACCGATTTCGCCGATTTCCTGTTCAAACGCTGCTGCTTCGAATGCCGGCACCATTTGGCCTCGGCCAAAAGTGCCGAGATCGCCGCCACGGGCGCTGCTGGGACAGGACGACTCGGCTTGGGCCAAATCGGCAAAATCAGCACCATCACGCAATTGCGCCAAAATATCCTCAATCTTGGCACGCGCCTCCACAATTTCCTCGTCGTCAAGGTTCTGTGTGCTCACCAGAATATGGCTCGCCGTCACATTTTCCGGCATGGTGAAGTATTCTTCCTTGTGTTCCTCATAGAACGCTGCAATCGCGGATTCATCGGCTTCGCTGTCATAAACCGCGCCTTCCTCGAGCAACTTGTTGATGCGGATTTCACTGGTTAGATTTTCCCGCAACTCCTCCATGGTCAAGCCGGCCATAGCCAACTGCTCGTTGAAGTCAGCGCCGGGCGGCAATTGAGCCCGAAACATATCAATCACCTCATCGATATCTGCATCCGTCACTTCGACGCCTTCGGCCTCGGCCTTAGCCGTTAAAACACGGCGTGTGATCAGGTTGTCGAGGGCACCCGCAGTGATTTGGTCCCGCATCATTTCCATTTGTTCACGGGGCATTTGACCTTGCATTCGCTGCATCATCATATTCACTTCCGCCGCCAGTTCGGCTTCGGTTACCACATCCTCGCCGATTCGGGCCACAATTCCGTCGCCGGCTTGCGCGGATGCGTCCGGCAGGGTAAACACATCCATTGAGTCGGCCAGATCGATTTCATTTTCGTTAACGCCATTGTTGCCCGCTCCACAAGCGGATGTGAGCAGCATCATGCCGATCATGGCGATGCCTAAGGTGGATGAATTTAAAGTTTTCATGAGATTCCGCTTCCTTGTCTCGTTAGGTTTTCAAGTCAAATGAGCGCCTCGCACACCGGAGGCGCGCACATTAGTGTCGGGGATACTATGCCGGTTTTTGTTCGCAAGTCAAACGCCGAGTCGAGACAATTTTCGAGACGGGAACGTGGGTGAGGCGCACAAAGGAATTGATTTGTTCCCCCCATCCATGGAAGGATCGCGCCTCAAATGGCGACAGGCCCCTGCGGGGGGAATCGCCATAGTCAACCACGGGCGTGTGGCGAAACTGGCAGACGCGCAAGACTTAGGATCTTGTGGAGCAATCCTTGGGGGTTCGAGTCCCTCCACGCCCACCAAGCCCGGTCTTCCTTGCCACGTCTGGCGTCGCTGTGAATTGGAAGATGGATGTTCAGCTTCATCGCCTGTTCCCGCCCAACAATGGGTTTTACATTCAAGCGGATTCCGTCTATTTAGTCCGGTATGGAGGAATGCAACCAACGATCCGCCTTCGTGCTGATTTGTCTGTTGATGTTTTCGGGTGGTGTATTCGGAACGTGGGCAGCAGATGGGCCCAGTGCCGTGCGGTTAAATGAGATCGTGGCGTCGAATGCCACGGGGCTGACGGATGATGACGGGGATCAGCCGGATTGGATTGAGTTGTACAATTCCGGGCCAGAGCCGGTATCCCTTTCCGGTGTGGGGCTCTCCGATGATCCGGAGGATCCATTTCGGTGGGTGTTCCCAGATGTGACGTTGGACGCCCACGCGTTTCTCATCGTCTGGGCGTCCGGCAAGGATCGTACGGATGCGGAGACGCCACTGCACGCCAATTTCAGCATCGCCAGTGCAGGGGAGGCTTTGCTTTTGACCGCAGCGGACGGAACCCTAATCGATGCCCTGCCGCCGACCCCGATCCCCACGGATTTATCCTATGGTCGACAGCCTGATGGCACGGGCGAATGGTATTACTTTATCGAGCCCACGCCCGGAGCCTCGAACCTGACGGTGGGTTTTGAAACGGTGTTGGATCCGCCCAGCCTCTCCCTGCCAGCTGGTTTTTATCCGGAACCGATTACATTGACGGCCGATCATACGGATGAATCGGTGAGCCTGCATTACACCTTGAACGGCGATGTGCCGACCGAGGCGGATCCGGTGTTTCCCGTGTCGTTGATGGTCGGCCCTCGATCGGGCGAATCCAATGTCTGGTCGATGATTGATACGACCCGGACTACGTCCCAAGTAAATGAGCATTGGTGGCAGCCGCCGGCTGACTTGGTCGCGAAAGGCACCACCGTGCGGGTCCGCGCGTTCCGCTCAAACGCGGTGCCTAGCCGGACATGGACGGCGACCTATTTTGCGGA
>SKLK01000150.1 GCA_007123265.1 Kiritimatiellia bacterium | reverse complement strand
TCCAAAGCGGCGCAGAGCGCCGCAGTCCAAAGAAACGTGTTCACCGCCTTTGGAGTGCGCCGCTCGGCGGCGCTTTGGATGATGGCCAGGCACGGTCATTTACAGCGAACATATGATTGGATCAGCGCGCGGTATCTTTCTGGATGGAGGGCGGAGCGCTGCGACGCCGTAGTCCCGGCTGATGCGACGCGCCTTGAGAACGTGAAACGCTAAAGGACAGCCCAAGTGGGACTGGGCGGTTGAGGAGGGCCGATAGGGTACCAAGGTGCGGAACTGGCGGAGGGAGTGGGATTCGAACCCACGGAACCTTTCGGTTCGCCGGTTTTCAAGACCGGTGCTTTAAACCACTCAGCCATCCCTCCAGTACGTACTGGTGCCGGGTGCGTGGCGTACAGGCGCGAAGATAGGCAAGGCGCACGCCCCCGTCAAGCGCGTGTCCGCCCATGCGTAGCGGGCGCTACCCTACAAGCTGTTTTCGATCAACTGATTGACGGCAACATCAAACTCGGAGGCCTTGGTCAAAAAGAAATGACAACGGCGGCCCGTCAATGTTTCCACGTCCTGACGCAACTGTTTGCTGAATGGATTCAAAATCGCCACCAACAGGTCCTGACTGAGCACCTCGAACACCAAGGCCCCACGGCGACGAACAAATGAAAGGTCGAGAAGCGGCAACAGCTCGGGCCGGATCGTAAATGTGCCCATGGACAAATAGGGTAAACGCGAACTTTCGGACAATTTCGCGATAATCTGGTCCAAATCCTTGTGGTGTGTGGCCTCTAAAGCATGCAAAACGGACACGGTGTCGCCTTCATTGCGACTCGATGATTCAGTCAAGTCCTGGACCAAGGTCGAGTAGTCTTGCTGAGAAATTAGATTATCCTCGAAGAGCTTCCACGCCAAATCAATCTCGTCGTTGATGGCAGAGGCGCTTAGATCCGGGGCGGTGGCCTTGGGGGGCGTAATCACCGGTGGTTGGGCAGGAGCTGTTTCGGCCGCATCGGAGCCTTCATGGGCCGTTACCCATTCCCGGGCGCGCGGGTCATCCAACTCCCGCAAGCGCTCCACCAACCCCGCCATCGCGGCTTGGTCGCCCGCCGCCGAGACGACCTCGGCCAACTTCAAGCGGTATTTCAGCACCTTTTCGCCATCGCCACACTGCATGGCCGCTTGTTCAGCAGCTTCCAGCGTATCGCGGTCGTCGGGCATGATTTCCAGAATCTGCTCAAACGTTTCCAGAATCTCTCGCATTTGAGATTCCGAACTCTGCGAAGGCATCTTGTCCGATGGATGATCCATTGAAATAGAATATCGGGTTTGATAAATATCGACAAGTGCTTTACGCTCTCTCATGAATGAGAATTTTGAAAGGGTTGGCCTGCCCTTTCGTTTCAGGATTGTGCATGTATGCCTGGTGAAGAGAAAATAGGTGGAACGACGTATACGGATCGGATCAAGCGGATCTTGATTCGGCGTGGAAGCATTGCCGAGGAGGCCCTGCTTGAGGCAGAGGCGGATGCCCGCAAACTCGGTATGCGCTTGGAAAAATACCTGTCCGAAAAGCAGCGGGTGACCCCCCATGAAATGGCCCTGGCGTTGGCGGAATACCTGCAAATGCCGCCGGTGAGTTTAGCCCACTTCGTTCCGGACCGTCGATTGGTGGAAACCGTAACGCAGGACGTGATCAATCGGCGTCGTCTCATGCCTTTGGCTCGTATCGGCCAGTCCCTGTCCGTGGCGTTGGCCGACCCGTTTGATCTCGTCGCGATCGACGAATTAGCGACGGCCACGAACATGCGGATCATTCCGTTGGTCGCGCCGGAAACGGAAATTGGTGCGGCCATTGACCGGCTCAAAGCCGATGCCTCCGAGGGCCTCGACCTTGAAGAACTGATGAAGGACGAGAGCGATGTCCAAGTGCTGGAAGAGGGGCAGGAGGACCAAAGCCTCGACGAAATGCTGGAGAGCGCCGAGCACGCGCCCGTGATTCGCATGGTCAATATGATGCTGATTGAAGCCCTGCGCACGGGTGCCAGCGACATTCATATTGAGCCGATGGAGCGGAAAGTCCGGCTTCGCTACCGGATCGATGGTGCCCTAACCGAAAAGCCCGGCCCCCCGAAGAGCCTGCAAAATGCGGTGCTCTCCCGTATTAAGATCATGTCGGACTTGAACATCGCCGAGCGGCGTGTGCCGCAGGACGGGCGGTTTAATATCAAGGCCCTCGGCAAAGAAGTGGATTTACGCGTCAGTATCCTGCCGACCGTGCACGGCGAAAAAGTGGTGATGCGGACGCTGGACAAATCCAGCTTGGCTCCCAGCTTGAGTGCGTTGGGACTGGAAAAGCAGGCCGAAGAGGCCATGATGTATGGCATTCGCCAACCGCACGGCATCATATTAGTCACGGGACCAACCGGCAGCGGTAAAACGACAACGCTCTATTCCTGTTTGCAGGACCTGAATCGCAGTGATGTGAACATCATCACTTGTGAGGATCCGGTGGAATATCAATTGCCGGGCATTAACCAAGTGCAGGTCAACGCGAAAGTGGGCATGACCTTTGCCAACGCCCTGCGCTCGATATTGCGTCAAGACCCCGACATCGTGCTGGTGGGCGAGGTGCGCGACAGCGAGACCGCGCAAATCGCGTTGCGCGCCGCGTTGACCGGCCATTTAGTGCTCAGCACCTTGCACACCAATGATGCCCCGGGCGCCGTCACGCGTTTGATCGATATGGGGGTGGAACCGTTTATGTTGGGGTCCTCCCTGATTTTGGCGCAGGCGCAACGCCTGTACCGAAAACTCTGTAACGCTTGTAAAAAGACAACCGATATCGATCCGGAAATTCTTGCCAGCAACCACATTGCGCCGGACGAATTCGATGGGTGCACCGTCTACCGCGCGGTGGGGTGTCCCCGCTGCAATGATGGATACAAGGGGCGCGGCGCGATTATGGAGGTTTTCTCAGTCAACGATGAGATTCGCCATGGCATCCTGCGCGGCATGAACACGGC
>SKLK01000113.1 GCA_007123265.1 Kiritimatiellia bacterium | reverse complement strand
TTTTCGTCCCGTTCCAGCGTCAATTGCCCGCGTCGTTGAGCCTCTTCGAGCAGCAGGTTGAAGGATTTAAAGCCGTAATAGGATTCAGAGAAGCCCGGTTGCCGTCGCTTCAGGGTTTGCTTAACCATTGAGCCCCATACCTTGTCCTCGCCACCCCGTTCCGCCAATAGTTCCTCGACCATATTCAACACCAACGCCAATCCTTCAGTGACCCGGTCATCATCGGTCTCGGACTCTTCCTTTGCACCTTTCGCAGGGGTGGCCCGTTTACGCGCCGGCGCCCGGGCCCGGCTGCGCTTGGCCGCCTCCGCCTCTTTAGCTCGCACGAGATCATCGTAATAGATGAACTCATCGCAGTTGGCCACCAACAGATCCGACGAGCTATTCTTCACGCCCACACCGATAACGACTTTATTGTTTTCACGCAATTTGCTGACCAACGGCGAAAAATCCGAATCGCCACTAATCACCACAAACGTGCGGACGTGTGATTTCGTATAGCACAGGTCCAAAGCATCCACGACCATGCGGATGTCCGCCGAATTTTTGCCCGATTGCCGCACGTGAGGAATATCGATCAACTCGAAGGACGCTTCGTGCATCGGGGCCTTGAACTCGCGGTACCGGGACCAATCGCAATAGGCCTTTTTGACAATGATCGTCCCTTTGAGCAATAACTTTTCCAAAACCGGTTGGATATCGAATTTGGAGTAATTGGCGTCTTTCACGCCCAAGGCGATATTTTCAAAATCGCAAAAGAGCGCCATGCTTTTTGTATCTGTATTGTCATGCATCGTTTTGACCTTTCTGCGCGGGTGCGTTACCCGCAATTGATGGGACTAGCACTGCACCACCACGCAAGTATACGCAGACGTAGTTGGTGAAGCGAGAAAAGAGTGGTGGCGGAGGAGGGACTTGAACCCCCGACACGCGGATTATGATTCCGCTGCTCTGACCAACTGAGCTACTCCGCCAAGGTTTAGTTCCATTGGAGCTGTCACTGTAGGCAAGCACTGGGCCGTTGTCAATAAGCGGGTCATGTCGCGTGGGCTCACCCATTTGGAGGGGCGAGCTCTGCGAGCCCTGAGGCCACACAGGCCTTTCCATTTGCCCATGCACAATCGCGGCGTCGCAGAGCTCGCCCCTCCATTTTGGGTGCAAATCGTTAATGAGAAATTCTTTATCGAGAAATATGGATGACTATGCGGGGGCCTGCAGGTAGATCTGTGTTTACGCATGCTGGGCACCACCCCTCCCGGGAACGCCGAGCCCCAGCTCGGCATATTGAACAGTGCCCTGTGCAACGGACCGCCTGAAGGGTGTGTTGATTTATTCTGAACCGGGCGATGAATCCGGCGGCGTCGCGGAGCTCCGCCTTCCAAGAGAACCACTTGCACATCGATCCCACCCATTTGGAGGGGCGAGCTCTGCGAGCCCTGAGGCCACACAGGCCTTTCCATTTGCCCATGCACAATCGCTGCGCCGTTATCGACCGCGCGGGGCCGCTGTCACCATCAGCAGGGCAAGGAACTGCACGGAGGTCATAAATGCCGCCACGACCAAGTGAAAAATTTGCAAGGCCGGGGGCAGGCCCATATACGCAAGGCCCACGCCCAGGAGGATCTGCAGGACGACAGCGGTATTGTTCAGCACGGCCAATTCCCGCAGGGCATGGCCTAAGGGAAAGGTGCGGGCGACGCGATAGACATAGATTGAAGCCCCCAACACGAGCCAGGAGAAACTACGATGTACGGGATCCCAGCGCCCGACTTCGCTTAACCATTCGGCGCGAGCCAGCTCCGGCAAAGTCGCCATCACATGGGACAAGGCCTCGCGCACTTGTGAGCCCAAAACCACTTGAAACAGGGTTACACCGATTAAGAGCGATACGCCCCAGAGCAGCTTCCGCTGCAAAGGGGAAGACAGGGGAAATGTCAGGCGTTCCCGAACGGACATGAACCAAGTGAATAGCAGTACATTCAAGATCAGGACCGCGACCAACATATGAATCGTAATCATCCAGCCGGCTAACCCGCTGCGCACGACTTGTCCGCCAAGCCAGCCTTGAAACAACACCAAAAGCAAGGCCGCCAAGGCCCCGGCAAAAACCGGGGGATTTCGGCGAAAGAAGCGAATCGATCGCACAAAGGTCACCAGAATGAATGCACCGACGGCCACGCCCACGAGCCGGTTCACATATTCCAGCCAGGTTTTAAACACATTGAACTCGGCCGGATCATAGGGCGGTGGCAAGGCGTCCGCCGTCAGCGGCGGAATCCACAAGCCGAAACAGCGGGGCCAGTCTGGACAACCCAGTCCCGCACCGGCTGCTCGTACCAAGCCGCCAACAAAGATTAAGAAGAACGTGATGCCCAACGTCCAAACCGCTGTGCGCTCAAACCCGGAGGATTCCTTGAAAAGTACCTCGCTCCACGCGAGATGGCCTGATTCATGCATCTTTTTCCACTTTCATTGTTCCTGATCCATTGCTGTTGATTCAAGGGTTTTGATTGGTCGCCTACAGTCTGGTTAGAGCGACTTTTTTTAGTGCGTCCGCTTGCGGATCGCCGGATTCATTAGCTCGATTCAGAATACATTAACATGTCTATTCGTGGTAGGCACTTTTCTGCGGTCCTATTAGCGTGGCGAACTCTGTGCGACCGCATGACCCACTTATTCAAAGACTCGCAATAACCTTGCAATTATTAATTCAGGATTCCATATTACAATGATGATAAAGCGCACAGATTGATCTGGTGCTGCAATTTCCCGGCCGCCTCAAACCATGGGCCGTTGAAGTTAAATATGGGCTCTCCCCGAAACCCAGTAGAGGGTTTCATGAAGCCATAAGGGACTTGGATGTCGAAATGGCGTTTGTCGTCTATTCAGGCGATGAACGCTTTCCTTTAAGCGAAAAAACGGAAGCCATCAGTCTGCGTGAAATATCCGCCATGATGGCGAAAACTTGAACGACGCACAGTTCGAGTGCGAATTTCTTACTCCGAAAACTAATGTGCTGGTCAGAACATGCCCTGTGCAAATACAACAGGGGAGAGGTATTCAGGATCGCGTCAGGCGCGGTTTCCATTCTCCAAATCTTCCAATTCTGAAGCGAAGGGGAAAACGCGGTAGTCTCCGGTTTTGCTCAGAAATTCTACACGGCTCATGCCTGCCAAATCGGCCGAACCTCCGGCAGAAAGATGGCCAAGCTCAAAGAGTTTCATAGCCGCCATCAACCGTAAGTGACGCCCGAAAGCGGAGGCATCCATCTTCTCAGCCACCATCACACCGTCCGGGATATCAAGCTCTAGCTTCATGGTGAAAAACTATCGTATGGGCATTCAACTGTCACACGCTCCTCCGTGTGCGGGTCAGCGGGCGGTGGCCGTTGCTGGTGTCGGTTGACGATTACGGGCGACGATGGCGGTGGACGATTAGAGGGGGGGAGACATCGTCCTAGCTGAACGTCGACCACCAACAGATCAGAAATGTCGACGAGCAAACTCCCGGCCGGATCCGGACTTGAGATAGGCTTCGAATGCTGCGGCCTTCTCTTGGGATGAGAAGCGGATAGCGGTTTCAATTCGCCACGGTTTGTGCTTGGCAGTGTGGTGAACGCTGCCCGCATTATGCTTCGCCAATCGGGTTGTTAAATTCGTCGTACAACCAGTGTAATGCCGTGATTGGTCAGCCTCGCTCACAAGGATATAGACGTAATGATACATAACGCCTTGCTTCGTTACTCATGGATTCGTCTAGACATGCCGGAGGTCGCTGAAGCGTTAGTCTCGCAGCGCTGATCTACCGTTCGCCTTCGTTTGCTTGCCCATAAATAGGAAGTTGATGGTTGGCTCCAAATCCCTCTTCTCGATATGGCATGCCAAGCCGTAGTCTCGCAGCGCTAATTTACCGTCCGCCTTCGCAACCGTCGCAAGCTTCGGTTGGCTACGGCGTGACAGCCTTCGCTCTCCGCTGCGCTGCGAGCGAAGGCTGGTGGCGAGGGACGGAATCGAACCGCCGACACAAGGATTTTCAGTCCTCTGCTCTACCAACTGAGCTACCCCGCCATAGCTGATGCGGCTAATGAAGATGGGCATAGTACGGGTTTCAATCGACATGTCAATGCCGATATACCGTGTGACCGCAATTCGCATTATGGCCTCTGGTTAAATTTCGCGGCTCGCGAGGACGCTCGCCCTCCCGTGTTCTGGGTGCATTGGGGAGGGCGAGACTCTGTCGAGCCGTGACACTGGAAGGAATTCGGCTCACCGAGCGAGCCGGGGAGGTCATAATGCGAATTGCTGACCATGTAAGATTGAATCGAAAAAATTGGCTAATCGTCCTTCGGTGGGCATAGTATTGGCGTCATGAGCCGAATAATCCAACTTGTAACCGCCCTGTTCGTGACGGTCTTTCGCTGTGCGGCCTTGGTTGTGGCCCTGATGTTGATCATCTTCCCGGCCTATAAAGAGGTCTGGCACGGCTATGTGCCTATCCTGCTCGGGGCACTGCTGGCGTGGGCGCTGGCCCGCTATCGGCCATTGGCCGAGGGCTTGATGGGCCGTCTACCGGAGGTATCGTTCTGGCTGCTGATGTGGGGAGGGATCGCGCTGGTCCAAGGGACGTTAATCGCCCTGTTTCGCTCGCAGCCGACATTCGATGGCCTCTTCGTTTACCAGCAAGCGCTCACATTTGCCGAGACGGGACGCATGGACCCGCTGACATATTACGCGCCAGGCCAGATCTGGTATTACGGCCTCTTCTTCCGCTGGTTTGGCGCATCACCGGAATTGGCGCAATGGATTCAAATCCCGCTTGCCGCATTAATCCCGACGGTGGTTTACCTGATGGTGCGTAGCAGTATTCCCACGGCGCGCGCGCGTTGGATCGCGTTGCTGGTGGCCGTGTATCCAGGATTTGTGACCTACATTCTCGTGACGCCCTACTACTATTACTTATACACCTTGATGATCTTGTGCGTGGCGTGGTCCTGGCTGAAGGTGGAGCAACGGGGGCGCTACGGTTGGATCGCATTGGCCGGCGGCCTAGCAGCGGGGTGGGGGGCGCTGACGAAGGCCACGTTGTTGGTGGCGCCGATCCAAGGCCTCTTCTATTGGGTGATCACATCCGGACGACTGGTGCACCGCCGTGTGATTTGGGCGACGCTGCTTTTCGCGGTCGGTATGGTGGTGGTGATCACGCCGTGGCAAATACGAAATTACCGGGTGTTCGGTGAGAATGTATTGATTTGCACGTCGGGGCCGCTGGTCTTTTACAGCGCAAACAACCCGGAGTCGGATGGGTTGTACAGCGATATTCCGGACCGGGTCCAGTTGGAAACCCCGCAGGATATGTTGGATCATATGGCGTGGTGCAATGAACAAGCGCGTGAGTTCATCCGTGAGGAACCGATTCAGTTCATCCAGTTAGTCGGCTCAAAAATCCTTCATACCTGGGGCACGGAAACGACGTTTGTGGAGTTGATCAATTGGCGGGGCAATGCATTAGGCCCGATCGATCCTGCCTTGCGCATGGTGGTGCAAACGGGCTGGGCGGCCCTGGTTTTCGCGTGGAGCTGGATCGCCTTGCGCGCGTTGCGCCGACGGATGCCGCCCACGCGCATCGAATTGTTGGCGGGCATCGTGGTGCTGTCTAAGTTTCTGATCTACTCGGTCTATGAAGGCGGGGCCCGGCATCATCTGCCGGCGGTGCCGTTGCTCATTGCCTGTGTGCTGATGATGGTGGCCAGTCCCGATAGGGATGCTGACACAACTGCGCGTTGAGGTAGCGCGGGTCACCGGTCACTTCGGTCCCGATCCAGTCGGGAAGCGGCACGTCCTGATCGACGCGGTCCAGTTCCACTTCCGCCACAATCAGGCCGGCATTGGCCCCGGCGAATTCGTCGACCTCCCACACGAGTCCTTCGTAGGGATAATAGTGACGCACCTTCTCGATCACCGGATACGGGCTGAGCTGCACGAGGATCTCGGCATCGGCCAGCGGGATAGCATATTCGAATTCCGGTTTTATACCGGCCTGGTTCGGCCCCTTAATCGTCAACCAAGCGTCCGCTTCCGCAATCCGGACGCGTACGGTGTTCTGCGGCTGAATGGCAAGGTAGGCCTGTCGCATCGCGCGCCGCTGCGGCGCGTCCCGCCAGGCATCGCCCGTCACCATAAACTTGCGCTCGATCTCAATACCCATCGGGGGCGCTCCACGTCGCGGACGGCCGCAGGGGGTTATTCCCGGATTTGGCCCTCACCGGAAATCACGTACTTGTACGTAGTCAACTCTTCCAGCCCCATTGGGCCGCGGGCGTGTAATTTGTCGGTGCTGATACCGATCTCCGCGCCCATCCCGAATTCCGCGCCATCGGTAAACCGGGTTGAGGCGTTGATGTAGACCGTTGACGAATCCACGCGCTGAGTAAAACGCTTCTGATGATTCGCATTATTCGACACAATCGCATCGGAATGCTGTGAACCGTAGGTGTTGATGTGCTCAATCGCGGCGTCGACATCGGGCACAACGCGGATCGCGAGGATCAGGTCCAGATATTCTTCATGCCAATCCTCCTCGGTCGCGGGCTTGGCATCGGCGATCAAGGCGCGCGTGGCTTCGTCACCGCGTAGCTCGACTCCCTGTTCCCGCATGCGCTCGGCCAAAGGCGGGAGAACCGCCGGGGCGATGTCCTGGTGAACCAGCAGGGTCTCCATCGCGTTGCAGACGCCGGGCCGCTGGCATTTGGCGTTGACGGCGATCGCGATCGCCATGTCCAGGTCCGCCTCGGCATCAATGAAGGTGTGGCAAATCCCCTTGTAATGCTTGATTACAGGGACGCGGGCCATTTCTGTGACCGCTTGGATCAGTCCTTCGCCGCCGCGCGGAATGGCAAGATCGACGCGGCCGACCAATTGGACCAGTTCGCGCACCGCTTCGCGGTCCGTGGTTTGCACCAATTGAATCGAGTCGGGCGGCAACCCTTTCTTCTCTCCGCCCGTTTGCAATATCTCCGCAATGATCCGATTCGAATGCATGGCTTCGCGGCCTCCGCGCAAGATTACCGCGTTGGAGGTTTTGAAACAGAGCGCTGTGGCATCGGCGGTTACGTTGGGGCGCGATTCATAGATGATGGCAATGACCCCGATCGGGACCCGCACCTTGAGGATCTCGAGTCCGTTGGGGCGCATCCAACGGGTAATCTTGGCGCCGACGGGGTCCTTTAGGACGGCCACATCGCGGAGTCCCTTGATCATGCTGTCGATACGGGCTTCGGTGAGCTCCAGTCGGTCGAGCAGGGCGGCGCTGAGACCGGCTTCCCGACCTGCCTGTAAATCCTTAGCGTTTTCCCGCTGGACCTCGCCACGTCGGACGTCCAGTTGCTGCGCCATCGCCTCGAGGATGGCGTTCTTTTTGCGTGTGGTTAAACTGGATAACTCGCGGGCGGCCTGCACCGCCCGATCGCCCAGTTGCACCATCTCTTCGTGCAGATTCGTCATGAGCTTATCTCTCCTGTCTCACTGTGGCCCGTTTCGGCGCTACCGGTATGGCTGAGAATCAGCATGTGGTCCCTGTGAATCACCTCATCATAATCCTTGGTCCCTAGCAAGGCCGCAATTTCACTGGTCTTTCGCCCCTTAATGCGTTCCAGATCGTCGCTGCTATACTCCGTCAAGCCCCGTGCCACAATGGTTCCATTCCCGGTCCGCACGTTAATCACCGCGCCCATCGGGAAACGCCCCTCCACCGAGCGCACCCCGGCGGGCAACAGGCTGCGACCTTGTGCTGTGATGGCGCGTAGTGCGCCGTCGTCAATCGTGACCGCGCCTTGGGCCTTATTGAAAAAGGCAATCCAGCGCTTGCGACTGCCCGCCTGCGCGCGCAGTGTCCCGGTCCCGATCAAGGTGCCTTCGTCTTCACCCGCCATGATGCGCTTTACCACATTCGCTTTACGGCCATTGGCAATGACGGCGAGGCGACCCAAGTCGACGAATTCGCCGGCTGACTCGAGCTTGGTGCGCATGCCACCGATCGAAAAGAGGCTGCCTTTGCCAATCGCCAGCGCCAAGGTCTCCGCTTCAATTCGGGGCAGATAGGGCACCCGCTGCGTGCGCCGACTGGAGATCGGACGGCGGAAACCGTCAACCGTCGAAAGCAGGATGAGTAGATCGGCATCCACCAGCATCGCCGCCAACGACGCCAAGTGATCGTTATCGCCGAACTTGATTTCATCCACTGCGACCACATCGTTTTCGTTCACGACCGGAACGATTCGATGCCGTAACAGGTTCATCATGGTGTTGCGGGCATTCAGGTGGCGCACCCGGTCCCGTAAATCATCATGCGTGAGCAGCACTTGGCCGATCCGGATCGATTCCCGCGCAAACAGGGCGCTATACCGGCTCATTAGGCGGGTTTGCCCCACCGCCGCGGCCATTTGCAGGTCCGGCAAGGTGTCCGGCCGGGTGCGCAAGCCCAGCGCATGCAACCCGGCGCCGATCGCCCCGGAAGTGACCACCACCACGTCTTTTCCGGCCTGGTGAAGCGTGGCAATGTCTTGCACCAAGGCCCGCATACGGCGGATATCGGGCCGTCCGGTCTTCTGGATGAGGACGCGACTACCGATCTTAATCACCACCCGCGAGATGTTTCGCAGGCTGGCTCGAAGCTGGGCGTTGGTTTTCATTTCTTTACACAAAAGCGGTTTCCAGTTATCACAATGTTAGAAGTCTGTCGAGCGTGGCACAGCTCCCCGTCTCAAGAAAGAGGAATATATATGAAGATGTCTGCACCTAAAGATGTGGTTCAATCCCTGGTCGATGGAAATTGGTATTCACCCTATGACATTCTCGGGTGGCACGCCGCCACCGGCGCGGCAAAGGGGGCATGGATTCGTACCTATCAACCGTTTGCCAAATCGGTAGAGCTGCTACAGCGGGGCGGCACCCGTAAGCTAAAGATGAAGCGCGTACATCCGCAGGGATTCTATGAATTGAATGCCGAGAACATCGGCGCGGATGAATACACCTTCCGCATCACCGGAGACGATGGGCATGTCTGGGAAGTAGAGGATCCCTACCGCTTCCCGCTCCAGATTTCCGATGTCGATCTCTATCTGCATGGCGAAGGGACGCACTACCGCACCTACACCAGAATGGGGGCGCATTTAATGACCTTGAATGGCGTCGAGGGCGTTCATTTCGCCGTATGGGCCCCCAACGCATCACGGGTCAGCGTGACCGGCTGGTTCAACCGATGGGATGGCCGCCATCATCCGATGCAGAATCGAGGTAGTTCCGGATTGTGGGAGTTGTTTATTCCGCACTTGAAGCAGGGGGACTTGTACAAGTTTGAGATCAAGGGTGCGAATGGGTTCGTGGCGCAAAAATCCGACCCGTACGCGTTTGCCACCGAGCTGCGGCCGCGAACCGCGTCGGTGGTATGGAATATCGATGCCTACGAATGGCAGGACGAAGCGTGGATGCAGCGTCGGCGCAAGACCGACTGGCTGAAGCAGCCGATCAATGTCTACGAAGTGCATTTGGGCTCATGGCGGCGGGTCGCTGAGGAAGAAGACCGCTGGTTGACCTACCGTGAGCTGGCCGATCAGTTGATCCCGTATGTCAAAGACTTGGGCTATACGCACATCGAGTTACTGCCAATCTCCGAACATCCCTTTGACGGGTCGTGGGGCTATCAAACCATCGGTTATTATGCGCCCACCTCGCGGTTCGGCACCCCCGACGATCTCAAGTTCTTCATCGATCGCTGCCACCAGGAAGGGATCGGTGTGATTGTGGACTGGGTACCGGCGCACTTTCCCAAGGACGCGCATGGATTAGCCTACTTTGACGGATCCCACCTGTATGAGCACGCCGATCCGCGCAAGGGCGAGCACATGGATTGGGGCACCCTGATCTTCAATTACGGTCGCAACGAGGTGCGCAGTTTCCTGCTTTCCAACGCCATGTTTTGGGCGGACATGTATCACATCGACGGGTTCCGCGTCGACGCCGTGGCCAGCATGCTCTACCTCGACTATTCCCGTCGCGAAGGGGAATGGGTCCCCAACGAATACGGCGGACGCGAGAATCTTGATGCGGTGTCGTTCCTGAAAAAGTTCAATGAAATCGTGCATGAGGATTATCCCGGCATCATCACGTTCGCCGAGGAATCGACGGCGTGGCCGATGGTGTCCCGGCCCACCTACCTCGGCGGTTTAGGTTTCGGGTTGAAATGGAATATGGGGTGGATGAACGATACCCTGGAATATTTCAGCAAAGACCCGATCTACCGTAAGTACCACCATAATGAGATTACCTTTTCGCTGATCTATGCCTTCACCGAAAACTTCATCCTGCCCTTTTCCCACGATGAAGTCGTGCACGGGAAAGGCAGCATGTTGAACAAGATGCCCGGTGATATGTGGCAAAAGTTTGCCAACGTGCGGGTGCTCTATTCCTACATGTACGCCCACCCGGGCAAGAACTTGATGTTCATGGGATGCGAAATCGGCCAATGGGACGAGTGGAATTGTTACCGCGCCTTGGATTGGCATCTGTTGAAGTGGGATCCCCACCACAAATTACAGGCGATGATTCGTGATTTGAATAATCTATCCGCTTCCCTGCCACCGCTCTATGAGCAGGACTTTTCGTGGGATGGCTTTGAGTGGATTGATTTTCACGACAGCGATCAGAGTCTGATTAGTTTTGTCCGCCGCGGTGACAATCCCGACGACATTGTGGTCTGTCTCTTCAACCTGACCCCGACGCCGCGGGAGGGGTACCGCATCGGCGTGCCGATCCCGGGCATGTACCAGGAAATCTTCAACAGCGATTCCGAACATTACTGGGGCAGCAACATGGGCAACATGGGCTGGCTACCGAGTGATCCGATTCCGTGGCAAGGCCATCAACACTCGCTCTTAATCACCGTTCCGCCGTTGGCAGGTATTTATCTGCGGCCTGAGCGTTATTGAGAGAAAAGGCGAACGGTGCGGCACCAGCCGCGAAGTCAAACAGGAGGATGACGATGAAAACAGTTCGATGGACGTGGTTGTTGGTTGCGGTTTTGGTTGTGCCTTTCGTTTTGCCGCCGCCGGCTGATGCCCGGTTCCAGCGTCGTCAGGGCAACATTACTGCGGCGTTTGACGGCGATTGCGAGGACCTGATTGCCAATCAAATCCAATCCGCCCGGCGGGAGTTACTGGTGGCGATCTTTATCATGACCAGTCAACGCTTGGAAAATCTCATCGTAACGGCCGCGCAACGCGGGGTAACGGTGCGCGTGAAATACGACGTCAATCAGGCGTCGCATGCCAG
>SKLK01000121.1 GCA_007123265.1 Kiritimatiellia bacterium | reverse complement strand
GGCCATGCCAGCAATGTCGTTTCACGCACGAAGGTGCCGAGCAGGATACTTAGTGTGGCCGCGATCAACCGGACGGGCGCTTGGGACCGGTCCGGCCGTGTAGCCGTAATCAAGTCGTAAGCCAACAAGATGAAAAAGAACTGGGCCGGACCTCGAAACGCGTAAAAGAGGAAATAGGGATGCAAGTTGACTTGGCGGAACAGAAGCACCATCCAGAGGCCGATCATTAAGACTAACGTCGAATCGCGATAGCCCCAACGCTTCAGGATCCGCAGCACGAGGAGTCCGGAAAGAAACATTAGCACCGTGTTCACCCACGCCACCGCGTAGATACCGAACAGGGCCATAACGCCGGCCAACAGGATGGGGAATCCGGGAATAATAAACGACGCCACCTCGCGCAGGGCAGCCAAGCTGAATCGGGCATCCAGTAATTGTACCGCCAATCGCGCATACGTAAACGGATCTTCGCCCGTCACATAGGTCAGCACCTGCCATTGAATCGCAGCCAGTAGGCCGCCCAATAGCAGCAACGCCCATCGATAGCCTGCCGCGATTTTTCCCGGTCGTATCATGATTTACTTCTTGCGCATCACCCTTCGGCGATCATATGTAAATTTTGAAATGGCCCGTAATGCTGACAGATACGCAGTGTCAGGGCGACCTTAATCGAGTCGCGGGCAGGTTAAAGGGCGGCGCTGAATAACCCGCTCATAGCGTTCACGCAATTGTGGACCGATTGCGTCCGGACCATAGCGCTGCTCGTTCAACGCCTTGCCCGCCTCGCCCATACTTTGTCGGCGCGACGGATCCCTTAATAAATCAATAATCGCATCGGCCAACTCATCGGCGCGCCCGGCCGAGACCAGCAGCCCTGTGGCCCCGTGCTCGACTACGTCGGCGAGGGCGCCCACGCGACTGGCTATGACCGGCTTGCCGCACGCGGAAGCAAGCAAGGCCACACCACTTTGACTGGCCTCCCAGTAGGGCAAAACGACGATGCTAGCCATCTGCATCAGTTGAACCAACTCCTCCTCCGCGAGGAACCGGTTGATGACGCGAATGCGATCGGCTTGCTGCTGAATGACGGGCATCCATGGACGCAGGTTCCCCTCCCCGGCTATCGTCAATCGCACGTCCGGGCATGCGGCGGCCACGCGAGGCAAGGCCTCAAGCATCACCTCATACCCCTTATAGGCGTAGATACGCCCGGGCAACACGAGCTGGTTCGCCTGCTCGGCCGGTTCCTGATCCTTGGGCATCGGCAATTGCAGCAGGCCACACGGAATCACCGTCGTACGCGCCGACTGCACCCCCGGCAACTGGATGGCTTGCGTACGAATCGCCTCACTATGCACGATGATTTGATCGGCCCGCCGCAAGAGCGCCGCACGCTTCAGCCATCCGGTCCAGCGTGATTCGCCAGGATGCGGATGCGCATCATGCAAGGTATAGACGGTGGCGTAGTTACGCTGAATACGACGGATCAAAGGGAGGTACCATACATGCCCGGAATTGAAATGCACCACATCCGGGCACCAGCGCGTCAAGTCCCGCCAGAAGGTGTTGAGCACAACCGGGGCGCGACACCACACGCGCGCCTCGCGCACGGCCAATCGATGGGGCACGGGATAACGAAATACCTGCACCCCGTCCGGTAATCCATCGCGCTGGAAATCATCCGCGACAAACAAGGCCACGCGAACCCCGGTTGTGCCCAAGCACAACGACCGCGACAACATCGCCGCATAGTGGGCCATACCGCCCCGATGGAAACTAATAAGTGCAACTCTCACGCGTTCGAACACGAAACGTATAGCACTTGACCCGTCCAGTCCAGCCCCGCTATCGTGCACCGGCTGAGACAGGTCATGAACGTCACCACCTATAGTTTGTCTATCCTGAACGGGGGATGGGCCATCCATGCGACCGCCCCGACACCGGAACAACCTACAGCCATGGGCAGGCACTCATGCTGAACGCATCGGTAATCATCCCCACCCATAACCGACCCGACGCATTGGTTCGCTGCCTGTCCCCGCTGGTTCAGACCCAACGCGACCATGGTCAACCGCGGGAAATCATTGTCGTCGACGACGGTTCCGCTCCGGAACAGTCCAGAAGGGCCGCAGCCTTGATCAAAACCTTTGATGCACCGAATCTGCAACTGGTGTATCAAACCCCCAATCAGGGCGTTTCCGCCGCGCGCAATCGCGGTGTCTTGTGCGCCAAAGGGGATCTTCTGGTTTTTTTGGATGACGACCTAATCCCTTCGCCGACCATGGTCCAAGACTACGTGGCCTTGCACCAGCAGCATCCGGAAATACTTATTCTGTGTGGGCACCTGTTCACACGGGACCGGTCCGTTTATGGCCGGCTCTGGGCCCGCTGTTACGACCATGTGTTTGGCCGCCCCGGCCAGGGCCGCGATCTATTCCCGATCCGCATGTTGTCCGGCGGCCATGTGGCATTCAAGCGTGCCGTACTGGATCAGGTCCATCCCTTGTTCGACCCTTCCCTCCCCAGCCGGGAGGATTTCGACACCTACCTGCGGGCAAAGCAGGCGGGAATCCCGGTATTCAAAACCGCATACGCCGCAGCCGAGATTGTGCCCCGAACCAATTTCCCCGCCTTCATCAAACAACGCGAATGGTACGCAAAAGGCGAACACGCGCTGCGCGCTAAACATGGCGTGGAACCCCTGCGCGCCGCCGCTACGGAAGGGCGCCCGGACCTGACCCTGGATATGCGGCTGCTGACCTATCTCGCGCGTCTATGGATCACCGGCCGAGCCAGCTTCCGCCGACGCCGCACCAGCGAACGGAGCGGCGCATGACTGTGGGGCGCATCTGTGATTTTGTGCAAATGGATGCCCACGCGCCAGTAGGTCAGGCATTCCTGCCTGACCGCGCAATCAGAAGAACGTGGTCGGATTCAGAAGAGACCCATGGGTTGTGCAGAAACCACGCACGTACGCCCCTTGCTCAAGTCAGGCAGGAATGCCTGACTTACGGGTTTTTGCACAAG
>SKLK01000049.1 GCA_007123265.1 Kiritimatiellia bacterium | reverse complement strand
TCGCTGATCTCGTCCAAGTCCGGCGGCGACGCCAAATCCAAACCCAGTTCCTTGGCTTCGGAATCCGGTTTCCGTTCCACCAGCGGGATGAACTGATGAAAGGTGGACCCGATCGATTTGAGGAAACGATACACCTTGAGGGGATGCTTCGAGTTTTTGCGGTTCACGACGGTTAGCGTGTTGTAGTCCGCTTTATGCTTCTGTAAATACTCCAGGCCGCGCATAACCCGATCGAACGTCGGTTTTTGACGCTTATCGACGCGGTACGCATCGTGCAGTTCGGCCGGGCCGTCGATGCTTAGTCCGACCAGGAAACGCTGCTCGGCCAGAAACTCACCCCATTCGTCGTTCAATAGCGTGCCGTTGGTCTGAAGGGCGTTGGAGATTGGGCGCCCGTCGTTATGTTCCTCCTGCAGTGCAACCACCTTGCGAAAGAAGTCGACGCCCAACAGTGTCGGCTCGCCACCTTGCCAGGCGAACGAAATCTCGGGCCCGCTTTGGGACTGGATATACTCGCGAATGTACTTGTCCAGAAGCGCATCGGACATGCGGAACTTTTCGGTACGCCCAAACAGTTTCTCCTTTTCCAAATAGAAACAGTAGGTGCAGTCGAGGTTGCAGATCGGACCCACCGGTTTGGTCATAATGTGGAACGGGCGGGTTTGCCAGGGGGCAACCGGTGGAGGCTTGGTCGATTTTTTCGTATCCATAATGCTGGAGCTAACCTAACGCGGGGATCTGAACTTACAAGTAATACGTGTTTCGGCAATTAGAATAACAGATTTAGCATGACCAAGGAGACGATCAGGAACAGCACGGTCATGCCGGCCCCGGCTTTGATGAAGTCTTTGACCCGGTACCCGCCGGGGCCCATGATAAGCGCATTGACCGGATTGGTAGGAATCAGAAATGCGTTGGACGTCGCAATCGCTACGGTCAGCGCAAACACCCGCGGATCCGCTTCGATCCCCAATCCTTGCGCGGCCAGCGCCAGGTTGACGGCCAATGGCACCAACAATACCGTCGCCCCGACATGAGATAGTATTAACGAAAAAGCGGTGGCCAGGATCGCGATACAGGCTTGCAGTACCCAGGCAGGGGCCTCGCCCAACTGGGCCAGGGTGTTGGTGGCGATCCAGTTCGCCGTACCCGTGTCCTCTACGGCCATGCCAAGGGGAATCAGGCAGGCGAGCAGGAACACCGTTCGCCAACTGATGGCGGTATAGGCCTCGTCGACCGAAAGCACGCCGGACAAGATCATGCCTAGCGCCCCGGCCATCAAGGCCAATGACAAGCGCAGGTCAGTAAACAGTATGAGTCCCATGGTCAGGGCAAAGAACCCAAGCGCAAGGTGTACTTTTTGCGGGCGCAGTTCCTCGCGCGGATATTCGCTGGTCACCACCACAAAATCCGGGTTGCGCTCCAGTCGGGCCAGGGCGTTCCAGGCACAGTGGCATGCGAGGGTGTCGCCGGAACGCAGGGGCATGTCCCGCAGGTCGTTGCGGATAGTTTTCTCGCCCCGGTGAATCGCCAGGACGGAAAGGCCATAGGTCTTGCGCATCGCGACTTCGGCTACGGACCGACCAATCAAATTCGAGTTCGGCGGGATCACCACTTCCGCCATGCCAGCCTTGGCCCGGGACAGGGCATCGCCAAAAACATAGAGTTCATGCGACACCACCAGATCCTCATCATTTGCCAGCTCGTCGAGCTGCTGTTGCGAGCCCATAACCGCCAGCGTGGCCTTGGACTCAATGGTCAAACCGCGCCAGGGACCCACGCGAATTTCACCATTCATAAAGGTGCCCACCACGACGATCCCATGCGCCTTTTCGACGTCGTCGACCGTCTGGCTGGTCCATGCGGCCTGAGCCTTGAGCTTCACCTCGCGCACGGCGTACTGCAGTCCATAGACCTCGCGATAGTAGTCCATCAAGCTTTCCGCACTGGCCCCGTCGCCCTTGACTACCGGCAACACACGCTGTCCCCCGAAGACAAAATACAGGATGCCGGTCGCGATTAGCGCGAGGCCAATCGGTGTGACATCGAATAATTGGAAAGGCTCCATCCCGCGCGGTAGCAAGTCGTTTAAGAGGATGAGCGGGCTCGATCCGACCAGGGTCAAGGTCCCGCCCATCATGACGCAGAAGCCCATCGGGATCAGCAGGCGTGACATGACCAGTCCCGTGCGGGCGGAGATGCTGGATACGACTGGGAGAAACAGGGCCGCAGCGCCGATATTCTGCATGAATCCGGAGAAAAGTCCGGCCGTGCCGGAAATCAGAGGAATGATGCTTCGTTCGGTGCGTCCGCCTATCCGCATGATCCACGCCGCGAGGCGGCTCATTACCCCTGTCCGATTCAACCCTGCGCCAAGGATCATTACCGCAATGATTGAGATCACCGCGTTGCTGGAAAAACCGACAAATAATTCGCGGGCGTCGACCAGATCTTCCAAGCCCGGCAGGAGTGTCAACAAGCCCAACAACACCAACACGCTCAGCGCCGCTACATCCAGTCGCACGACTTCGGTGACGAACAGGATCACGGTCAGCGCAAGAATGCCGAGGACCACGAGCATTTGCGGGGTTAACGGGATCGTTTCCATGACTAGCCCATTGTAGCGCAGCGAAGCTGGTACACCAATATGATAGTGGCTGTACGACACGGTTTCGCTCACGATTCTCCGTAGGTCAGGCATTCCTGCCTGACCGTTGCGCGGCGCTTGGTTCTTAGGGTGTGCGTTGGCCAAAAGGGTCGCGTGGGTCACGCGCCAGTCACGACCGATCGCGGTGTTACGCTCGGCCCCGCCTTTACTTTTTCAATCGCATTTCCGGCCCCCTTTGGACTGCGGCGCTGCGCGCCGCTTTGGACTTCCCGCTATCCCCCATTACTCTCGCCGCCTCCGCTGATTGGCGGACTCTCCGTAGGTCAGGCATTCCTGCCTGACCGTTGAGCGGCGCTTGGTTCTTAGGGTGTGCGTTGGCCAAAAGGGTCGCGTGGATCACGCACCAGCCAGACCCGATCGCGGTGTTGC
>SKLK01000153.1 GCA_007123265.1 Kiritimatiellia bacterium | reverse complement strand
GCCTTCAACCGTCCAATTGTCGAAGCGATTGTTACCACTCGTGCTGCCGTCCGCCATTTGGAATGTGACACGCACGCCAAAATCAGGATTGTCCGAGACGCCGGACACCGCGCTGAAATCAAAGGTCTGGAGCCGGGTTGACTCGGTGATCTCAATTTCTGCAAAGGGACTGTAGGCCATCCCGTTGGTGGTATACTCGATGATTTGTCGGCCCGCGCCCTGCCCGGAACGACGCGTTTCGTAGCGCACAACGATATTGCTGTAGCCTGTGGTCGGCAGAATCGCGCCGATTTCCGTGCCCAGCGGATCATTGACCCGTAAGTGCGTGCCGGTCTCATCGCCGAAGCGCGCGTTGATGCCTTCAAAGTCTTGTCCATCATCGGCCAGCCACACGGTCGCGGGACCGGGTTCAATCGCTAGCGCCCCGCCTCCGACCGTATACGACGGCGTCAAGACGGCGTTCGTGTCGTTAAAGTTCCAGTAATGCAGCAGACTGGTCGTGGGAATAGCGCGCAATCCGGCCGGCACCGAATTGGTGGCGCCGGGGGTTGCCAGGGCCCGCGGTTGCGGCGTGGTTTCGTGCGTACGGGAAATAATGGCTGGATTGCTGTCGGAAAACCGGTAGCGCACCGTCAGCGGAGCGCCGTTCGTGTTGGGCAAATACCAATAGGTCAGGGTATAGGTTTCGCCACTGTACGTCGGTGCCACATCGTGTCGATCCTGGGCGATTGCCGTGGACTCCGAGCTGCCCGGGGCCGTAGCGACCACATGCAGACTGGCACCAGCGGAGCGAAAGACATCATTGACAATTTGACTATTCGCCAAGTTGGCGCCGACCGTCCACGTCCCCGCCAACGGCAGCGCGAAGTTCCCATTGGTGATTAAGTTAGCGCCCCACACACTCTGCTCTCCCGCCCGCAAGGCGAGGTCGTCGACATGGACTTCGCCGGGGGCCTCGAGATACAGGTAAATACGGTTGTGCGGCACTTGCCCCACAATTTCCACCCGTTGCCAGCCCGCGTCAGGCGGCGTTGCGGCGGTAATGGCATACCAATTGGCCGGATCATCGCCCGGCTGGTCTGGATGAATCCGCTGGATCGATGCACCTGTCCCACGTGCGCCATCCGGCCACGGGAAGAAGGCGCTATAATTGACTTCATCGATCACCTGTTCAGGATCCGTATCCGTGGCCAACCGGACCAAACGCAGTTGTTCGCCCCCCGGCTGCAAGGTGCCGTTATACTCTCCTGCAATCGGCAGGCCGGGGCCGTACGCATCTAGCAAGGCGTATTGGTTGCGAACCACCAGCAGATACGCACCCGGCTCGATCAAGGTGCCGGGCGGGAAATCGAAATCGACGCCGCGCAAGCGGTAACCGGTCAGATCAAAGGGATAGAACGGCGATCGGTTATGAATTTCAATGAATTCTGTCTGCGGAATCAGCGGATCGTACATGATCTCATTAATAATGAGATGATCCGCGGGATTGGGATCAATCCCCGTCCGGCTATGGGACAGTACCTCTTCGCCTATTGGTGTACCATCAGAATTCCATGCTTGGATCAACAGGTCGTTTTCTCCCATCTCCAAGGGCACCATCATGAACCAGTCAATAGCACTCCACCACTCCACGGGATACGCGATCCCGTTCACAGTGATGGTTTCCACGCTCAATGGTGCGATCCCATACAAATAGGCAACGGTCCAGTGCGAGTCGCCCCAAGAGTTGAGGGAAAAGGGTTGGTCCATCCAGCCCAGCTGACCACTGATGGAGTTGCGCCGCTGATTTAACCACCCCTTGATGTCGGCCGGGCCATCGGCGCTAATCCCGTTGGCCTGCAAGGCGGCATGGACTTCGTCCATAACCGGATCGATGCGGGCCGCTTGCATGGGACCGTGCAGGGCTTCATAGATGGCCCGCAAATACATGCGCCGGAACTCGGGATGATCGTACATACGGTTGACGGTTGGATCCTCGGCGCCGAAAAGCGATGCATTGGCATCACTGGCCGATCCCAGCCCTTTATCCAGATCCCACAGCAACATCTGCCACGGCGCCGAGGCAGCCTTGTACAGCCACGCATCCTTGCCGCGATCGTATCCATACCCGTCCCATTCGCTTACGACGCGGCGCGCGGCGAAGACCCGCATCCATTGCTCGATATCCACAATCGAGTTCACCGCGCGGTTGTAGGCGTTGCGCCCTTGCGTGTTGACGGCATCTACAAGCTGGAAAAACCGGGAATAATCGTCGTCCAAGCCGCGATTGGATCGCTTATTCCAATTCCAACGATAGCGGGCCTGCTTATAAGCGCCATCGGTGGTGAGATATCGCTCGAGACGAGCATTCACATTAAACTTAAAGGTGAAGTTATCGCGGAACTCAAACCAGTCATCTCCCTTGAACATTTCCCCCTCATCATCGTCGGGGAACCACTTCTGCACGTAATCGGAATTGATGTGGTGGACATCGGTGAAGATGCCGGACATCAGCGTGGAGGGCACCCCGTTGACTCGCACATGGACGAAGGTGCTGTGGGGCGTTTGCACCCCCATCTGGTCCGCAATCCAATAGCCGAGAAACTCGCGTTGGCCGGTCGAATCGTTTTCGTGGGTGGCATTCAAATTGAATTCGCGCACCCCCAGCAAGCGATCGTCACGCGGCGTCTGGAACGAGTAGCCGCTGGGATCGCCCTGTCGCCGCCACGGACTGCCACGGTACCGGGCGCCGATGCCGTGGATAATGCGCTCACCGTATACCACCGTACCCGGCAGACGCCGATTGCTTAATGCGGGACGACTGCTCCATTCGTCCATTACCGCCTGCGTGAACCACAAGTGATAGGTTTTCAGTAACCCGGGTTCATGCGCCATGCCGAAGCGGATCAACGCTTCGTATTTGCTCGGGTCATCGGGATACGTGGCGGTGGCCGGTGATGCGTGGCCATCGGTGGCCTCGATGTAATAGGCCACCAACGTGTCGGCGGCCTGGCCCGGGATTTCAGCGTAATAGACGCCGGCCTGATTGGTCATGGACACGGAGGTATAGG
>SKLK01000212.1 GCA_007123265.1 Kiritimatiellia bacterium | reverse complement strand
AGGCGGGGCCGAGCGCAAGGCGCGCGGGACGGGGCTGGACTCATGTCCGCACCGGCCCGCGCAACACCGCGATCGGTCCTGACTGGCGCGTGACCCACGCGACCCTTTTGGCCAACGCACACCAAAACCAATCGCCACTCAAAGGTCAGGCAAGAATGCCTGACCTACGGAAAATCCGCCAGATCAACTGGAGAACCGATACTTGAAAATGCACCAAATAGCGCGGAACCCGTCTTTCCAGGTGATCTTCTTGCCCTCGGCATAGCTGCGCCCATAGTAGGAAATAGGCACTTCATAAATGATCCAAGGCCCGCGCGACACCTTGGCCGTGATCTCCACTTCAAATCCGAACCGGTTTTCCTTCAGGGTCAGGTTCTCCAATACCTCTCTTTTGAAAACCTTGTAACACACTTCCATATCGGTCAGATTGATGTTGGTCATCATATTGGACAGCGTCGTGAGAAACTTGTTACCGAGATAATGCCAATAGTAGACCACCCGATGCGGGCCGCCCCCAAGAAAGCGGGAACCGTATACGACATCCGCGTGACCGGATAGTATTGGTCGCAGCAGTTGAGGATATTCGTCCGGATCATATTCCAAGTCCGCGTCCTGAATAATCACCAGATCGCCCGTCGCCGCTCCGAACCCGGTACGTAACGCGGCACCTTTGCCTTGATTGACCTCGTGGTAGGCGCAAATCCAATCTGGATGCTGAGCGGCCAATCGCTGCATCACATCGCGCGTGCCATCGGTTGAGCAATCATCGATCAGAACCAATTCCTTGTCCATGCCCACGTCCACGGACGCAACTTTTTGCACCAAATGCTCCAAGGTGGCGGCTTCATTATAGACCGGAATCACAATTGACAGTTTCACGTACCCTACTCCCTTCGCTGATCTCCGAGCTGAGGATATCGATGAACGAGCCGAGAACAAGTCTAATCACGGGCCGCCTACCGACACAGCTGATACGGCTCCCCGTCAATCCCGGATCGGCGGGGCGGGATCCGGTTTCTGCAACCGTAGCCCCAGCTCAATTCGCCGGCTTTCGCCAGGCCCCAAGCGCGGGGTCGCGCGTAAGACCCGCCGCTCGCGCACGAAATCAAAGGTCGATCGTTGCAAGCTCCAGCCCAGCGTGGTTAAGGGGCGTTCAATGATCTCGATATCCACAGGTCGTTCATGGGCATTCTCCAGCGCGATACGAAACGTTTCATCGTACTGTCCTTCCCGCACAGTCGTGCGACGGACACTGGTGCGCGCCCCGCGCACCAACGGATCGTTCCCCAAATCAAGCCGAATCTCGCGTCCGGACGGCGTATGGGGAATGAAACCGGTGGCCTCCAGCCGACGCTGCGTCACGCCACTGAAGATGGTGACAGGGCCCGGCGGCATCGTCCACCCCAATCCATGCATGGGGACGTTGCTAAACACGAGTCGCAAACTCAACGGCGCCGTGCGACCGGTCAACGACAAGGGGACCTCATCCGAATGCAGGACATGGAGTCGCCGCGCCGGTATCCGATGGCCTTGGAAAATCTGAACACGCGTTTCCTGTCCCGCAGGCAAAGCCACCGGTGCCGGCAAGGCATAGGCGAATTCCGACACGATCGGCTGGACCTGTAGCTGCCATAAATCGGATAGCGGCGTGTCGAGCAGCAGTAAAAAACCGGGACGTCGGGGCAGCGTTGTGACCAGACGCGGGTCCGCGCCCGCCACCCGTACGCTGGCGGTGCCAAAACTTCGGCTGGTTTGATTGAGCACATTCACGTATCCGTCTAAATCGATCGATAACTGTTCGTCGGGACCGGTCAATGACCCGCGAATCAGCGCCTGATAATCCGCCCGCCATGAAAGACCATGCAACCGATAACTGACCTCGAATGTGCGGGTGCCCGTGAATGGAATACGAATACGAGCCCGTACCGGGGCGTCGCTGGGCACCGAGACATGCCTGACCGATAAGGGGCGCCCGTCGGCATCGTGTACCGCCCCGCCCGCCATCAAACGGAGACGCTCGGTATTGGGCGGCGGCGCATATGGCTCAATTCGTTGCCACGATAACAAGGTCACAGGGATCCGTCGGGTGCGCATGGTGAGCGAGGATAAATCTGCTTCCGCCGGAATACCCGCGAGCTCGATCACCTGTTCGCCGGCGGTCACCGTGATCTCACGCTGTTCCCGAACGACGGTCCAGTCCGGCCCGATCATGAGCGATATGGCAGGCGAATCGGCTTGCCCCAGCCAAGGGGACCAAGCGAGAACGCACACCAAGCCAAGAAGTTCCCGCCGCCGCACAAAGGTCCCTCGCGTGAAGTTGCGCGCCATGATCAACCTACCTGCGCTTCACTCACCAACTATACCGGACGGTATAATGGATGGTTCGCCTGCCACCGGGTCGCAACGAGGTCCGGAACTCAATGGTTTGCTCATTCACCTGCTCATACTCGGCATCGGCCCGGACTATTTCAAAGTCATGCCAGCGGTACAAGTGTTCGACCACGCGGATCTCGGCGGTGTCCTCGGTATGGTTTTCCAACGTAATCTGGAAGGATTCCTCGTACACGCGCATCGGCGTGATCTCTGTATAGCCGACGCGTTCGCGCTCGCCGCGCAAGCCGCGCGCGGGTCCCAACCGTACATGGCCCGGCTCACCAGCGCTGATCGGCAAGACCTGATCCTCCCCGACCCAGTCAAGGGCCCCATCGGCCCGCTGTTGATACAGGCGAAAACGACCCGGCGGCAAGTCAACCCCCAAACCTTCAGCCCGCTCATTGGCAAACTGCACGTGGGCCTCCACGACCGAGTGCGACTCGGTACCGTAATTCCAGTCGTTGCGGCGAGGGCGCTGGAACCGGTCAAACAGGACCCCGTCATAGACAAAGAACCGCTCGATCGGCAAGGCGACGACTTGGGCGAAATGGACGTGAACCCGCTCACCGGGAACCAGCGTCAACCGATCCCGCAAGCTATAGGTCACCTGCCCCGCTGAACCGGCGATGGTCTCGGCAAAGGACGGGGTGGTGGCGCCGTAGGCGTACCGCAAGGGCGGCGAAACCGTACCACTGGCACGCGTGGCCCGAGGCTGCGCCGCCCGCTGGGTTTCCGCCTGCACCTGCCCGCGCTCGGTCACGATCAGCTGGATTTGGGCGTCTTCATATCGCGCCTGTGAACGATTATCCAAGCCGATGCGCACCCCCAGATAGGCCGTTTGCCCATCGGGCGCCATAATCATGTCATAGTCGGCTTGCCAATGAATGCCATCGAGGCGGTAGGACAAGCGTACCGATTGCGGCCCCTCGCGCTCGACTTCCGCCAACCATTCCAACCGGGGTTGTAACGCCAAGCGAGCCGACGCATCGGGCAACTGAATAAAATCGATCGCGGACGCTTGAAGAAAGAGTTGCGCCGTGCCGTCCGTCCCCAGCAACAGCCCCTCATCACCAAATCGTTTCAAGAGCCGACCTTGATGCACGTCGCCACCGGCATGCACCTCAATCGGTTGCCCCAAATACCGATGCAAAACCGTGTCAATCGATGGCAAGTCGTCGCGGAATCGCTGTTCACGCAACGAGAGCCCAGCGTCCGAGCGCAACGGAATCAAGGTCAAGGATGCCGGGTCCAAACCGCGCGGGACATCGTTAAAGCGCAAGCGATTCAAACCGGACGCAGGTGTAATCCGACGCATTTCACTGACCCAAGCAAACCCTTGATCATGAAGCGACAGCACCACACGCTGGGGATCAGAGGCCGTCGACCCCGCGATCTCTTCGGCTTCTAGCGGGGGCAAGGCCAAGGTCCATACCGCCGCAGCCATACCAACCATCGCCCATACCGGTCTTCGTTCCACGCTTCGTTTCTTCATGCCCTTCATCTCCCGGCCACCGGCCGATTAGTTCGTTGTGGTGGGTTCGGGCTCGGTCACCACGTCCACCGCGACAATACAAATGTCATCATTCAACGGCGCATCACCGATGAACGTCTGAATGCCTTCCATAATAGCGTCCACAATCACTTGATTGGACTTGTATTGGTACTGCTTAATGATCGCGCGCACCCGGTCCAAACCAAACTCCTCACCGTCCGCGTTCATGGCCTCGTATACCCCGTCGGTAAAGAAAAGGAACAGGTCCTCATCATGCAAGCGCACACTGCCCCCGGTATATTTTTCTTCCGGCAGGATGCCCAAAGCCGCGCCATGCGGAGGCGGCACGTTCAGCCGTGTAAGCTGGGCCCGGGCACGATGGAGATAGAACGGGGCCGGATGACCGGCGGTGCTGAAGGTGGCCATGCGCGACGTAGTATCCGGGACGAAATAGAAGGCGGAGGCAAACAACGGCTGCGGAAAGGCGCGCATAATTTCACACAGCTCGTGATTGATTTCACTCATGTAATGACGGGCGTTTCGCCCCTGCCCCCTTAAGTCCCGTAATAAGGTGCGCATCATGGCCGTGATCAGGGCGCTACGGGCGCCATGGCCCATAACATCGGCCACAAACACGCCGACCGCATCCGGTGCCAACGGCACGATGTCAAAGAAGTCACCCCCCAAGGCCATGGCGGCCTGGTAACGGTGATAAAACGACAGCCGCAAGCGGCCGGGGATATGGGTTTCCGGGACCTTGGGATACGGCCGGTTCAAATACGCATTCTGAAAATCACGCGCCATATCCAGATCCGCCTCGATCTTGGCTCCCGGGCCGCCGCTCGCGGGCGGCGCCACCGTCGCCAGTCGTTCCACCCACGACTCCAATGCCGAAACCAAGTCCGATTCGCTATCCACGCCTACTGTCGCCTGGAGTCCGGCCCGATCGACCGCCCACTTTCCAGCAGCGGCGAGACCGTTCGTTTCCGCAGATGCCCGCTTACGCCCTAAAGCATAGGCGCCAACAACGAGTAGCAACCCGCCGATCAAGCCGACAACCCCGAACGGCCACGGCACGCCGCTTGCACCCAACCACTGGGGGAAAACGAGTATTACGTGCATTGAATTCAACATCTCACCACCACGACCTTTCCAACGTTGGCAACGGGATCGTCCCGCCTACCTTGCTACACCCTGACATCAGCCAGGATTGCGGTCAATGCTTCCACAAACGCATCAATCTCCGCAGGCTCAGTATAGCGGCTTAAACTGACACGAACAGCCCCGATTGCATATTCGGATGGAATTTGCATCGCCCGCAACACGGGCGATACTTCGGCCGCGCCTGACGCACAGGCGCTACCGGACGAGCAATAGATTTGTTCCATATCCAAACGGGCCAATAGGATGTCGGAAGGGATTCCAGCAAAACAGCAGAGGGTCGTATTCGGCAATCGATCGCTCTCACGTCCCAGAATCAGCAGATCATGGTCCAGCCCCAACAGCGCCGTCTCCAGTTTCTCGCGCAACGCTTTCACTGTGCGCTCCATCGTGCGTACCCCTTCCGCGACGTCCAACGCGGCCTGTCCCATGCCCACGATCCCGGGGATATTTTCGGTACCCGCGCGGCGCCCCAGCTCCTGATCCCCGCCCGCCACCAACGGTGACAATGTAGGTGGCAGAGACGGATGAACGGTCAGGGCCCCCACCCCTTTGGGCGCATGAAACTTGTGCCCGGAAACGGACATGAATGTACAATCGGTTGCGGATAAAGGGAGCGCCATTTTACCCACCACCTGGATCGCGTCGCAGTGGAAGTACACATCCTGTTCCCGCGCCCACGCGGCCAATTGAGCCACCGGGAAAAGGATTCCTGTTTCGTTGTTGGCGGCCATGACCGAAACCAAGGCGGTGTCAGCGTCCAAGGCCGCTCGATAGCGATCCAGATCAAGTTTGCCTTCGCAATTGACCGGGAGAACCTCGACCGTATACCCTGCGGCTCCCCACCGCTCCGCACAGCGCAACGTGGCCGCATGTTCCACGGCGGTTACCACGATCTTACGGCGGGCAGGGCGCAGTTGAAGCGCCATATGAAATGCCGTGTTGATACTCTCGGAGCCGCCGCTGGTGAAAAACAGATCCTTGGCCGCTGCGCCGACGCAGGCCGCCACCGCCTCGCGCGCGTCAGCGAGGGCTACCGAAACCCGGCGCGCCGGTCCGTACGGACTGGACGGATTGGCAAAGTCCTCGTCCAGAAAGGGGCGCATCGCCTCACGTACAGGAGGAGCGATCGGGGTCGTGGCATTGTTGTCTAAATAGATCATGGCGCGCCGCTTTGACCGCACCACCGGCTCACGCCTCGGATTCAGGCCCACTTTTGAGCAAGCGATCGATCACCACAAAAGCAACGGCGGCGCGCTCGTTGCGGCTAAACGTTTCTTCAAGTTTCTGGATTTCAGCCTGGATTTTCGCGGAGGTATCCGCTTGGTCATAGGCCAAGGAATAAGCGGATTTAATCTGGCTTTCGTTAAAGCAATAAACCGATTTGCCGCCGGTCAGGTCTATGGGTTTCATCGCCATGACGTCAGCTTAAACCGCAAAACTGGCACCGCAACCGCAGGACTTGACCGCCGAAGGAGAGAGAAAGCGAAAGCCACTTTTAATTAAATCGTCCGAGAAATCGATCTTCAACCCGTCCAAAAACATGGCGCTACCGCTATCGGCGACCAGCCGCATATCCGCGTCTTTATACAAAACCATGTCACTCTCCCGCAGCTCGGTATCCAAGGCCGCCGTGTACGTCATGCCGGAACAGCCGCCCGGCACAATGTCTATGCGTAGGAATTGATTCTGACCAATATCCAATTTAATCAACTCTTGTTTCGCTTTATCGGTAATCTCTATCTGCATCGTCTACCCCATCCGATGGTGAACTGAACAAAAGGCAAAGCTAATCAGGGTATCCCGTATTGTCAAGCCCGTGGCGGCAGGTTATAATTGGCCCGATGATGAGCGAATCGAACACACAACGTAATGTTTTAGGTGGGCCATTGGCGATCTGCAGTCAACAGCCGTTGACGGGCTTTTATCGCACAGGGGCTTGTGAATCTGGCCCTGAGGACATCGGTTGTCATGCGGTCTGCGCAGAAGTGACGGAGGAGTTTCTTTCCTTTTCCCGCGCGCAGGGCAATGACCTCTCCACCCCCCGTCCCGAATACAACTTCCCTGGTTTGCAGCCAGGCGACCGCTGGTGCGTTTGCGCGGCACGATGGAAAGAGGCCTACGATGCCGGGGTGCCTCCGCCCGTGATTTTGAAGGCCACCAGCGAAGCCGCGTTACAGTACGTACCGCTCGAAGCCTTGCAAGAACATGCTGCGGGCTAAAGCCGTTGAACCGACCGCGCCATCTCGCGTTCGGGATGAAAATGAGGCTCCAGGGCTGGGGACAAGTGGATGGTTGCATCGGCCTCGCGGCTGATGAAGATCGCATGAAACCGCTCGTAACGCGCCAAGAGCGAGCGGCTCTCCTCCAAACCAAGCACAAAACACGCATGCGCCAAGGCGTAGGCGTCAGCCGTCACCGGCCCGATTACGATCACGGCCTCACCCCCTCCTGCCGGTCGACCGGTGCGCGGATTGATGATCCGAGACCGCGACGTGCCCTCGAACTCGAAGAAATGATGCGGCCAGCCAACGCGCGCATAGGCCATTTGCGCTGGCAGCTCCAGTCGGCCAAGTTTCGCGTCTGACTGTGGATGTGTGAGCGGTATCGACCACGCCTGTCGATTCTTTGCAACACCAAAAACGCGACCGAAATCAGCCGAGTGAATCATCACATGCCCCACCCCGCGTTCACGCAACTTAACCATCGCCAGATCGAGCAAAAACGGGCGCGCAAAGTCATTCACATTGAGTTGCGTCTCTGGCTTGGCCAGCAGCAGGGTAAACTCATTCACATCCAAATGCTGATAGCCCACACCGCGCAACGTCGCACGAATGATGGCATCCGGCATGGGTTCATCGGGCGATTGACGCCAATGGTGCCACCACAACTGGCGCAGGGCCGCGTCGGTAACATCGAAATTGCCATCCGTGTTAGCCGCGAGCTGCCGCGCATAGTGCAACAAGCGACTGGTATCGCGGGAGATGGGGAATCGGGATACCGAGCCCACCTGATTCGCCCGCGCAATCTCGCTATGTGCGTCGTAAACATCGATCAAGGGCGCGTACCGACGATGAAGTTGCTCCAAAATCGTAACCACCCGATCCATTTCATCGCGGTGCCGAAAAGGCAAGCGCACCGTGACGGGTTCTTCCATCACGCGAACCGTACGCTCAACGAAATCTGGCTCGCGCCCGCAGGCGACAAACAGGCCGCACAGTCCGATGCAAAGCCACGAAGCAAGTAAGCGCCTACTGCCACGCAGCACCTTGAACCGATTCATGAGGGCATGGGAAACGCACACCATTCAAGTTTCCAGTTTATAGTAGTAGCCTTCCACGAAAATGTGCGTGGCGGGAACCCCTTTTCGGATCAGCAAGGCTTGCATGTCATAGATCATTTCGTAGGCGCCACATAGGTAGTAGTGCGCGTCGGTCGGACAATCTTGATTCTCTAAGTAGGCCGTTACACGGCCATGGTAGAAAGGTTCAGCCTGTTGCGTCAGACATGGAATATAGCGGTGCGATTCTAACTCAGGCCGGAAAAACAGTTCTTCTTCGCGGCGCACACCGTGTACGACGGTCAAATCGATATCGGGATAGGTGCGCAGGTAAGCGCGACACGGGGCAATCCCGGTGCCCGTCGCAATAAACCAGAGCGGGCGCTGCGGATCGCGGACCACAAATTGGCCGTATGGCCCGGACCATTGCACCTCGTCTTCCGGCGTCAATGTCGCAAGTTGCGGCGTCAAAACGCCGTTGGGCACCACCCGGTACAGCACATGCAAATGAGGGTCTTGCTCCCCGCTGGAAATGGTGTAGCTGCGATCCTCCAGCAGCGAACGGCCATGCAGCGTGATCAAGCGGCCGGCATCGAAGCACAGGCCCTTACGCTCGAAAATCAACTCAAAGCCGTCGTCCGACCAACGCTTGTGCGCAATCACCCGACTGGTCTGCCGTTCTACCGCGCCATCCGGCACATTCGCAATTTTTGGGATAGGCAAAGTCATCGTCGGATTCGCTGATTTGGGTTAATCGATTCAACAGTGGCGCAAATCTATCTGAGTTCAAGTAGATCCGCAAGGCTTGGCCAACAAGCCAAACCTCTGTCCCTAGCCAAAATATCTCCTTGCAAACCTCCTAATCGCATATATATTCGTATATCCGAAATTACAGATTTACATGAGCGATGCTTTACAAATGTTGAAGGCCCTAGCTGACAGTGTCCGGATGCGAATCGTCCGGGCGGTGTTGCAGGCGGAGCTGTCTGTGGCCGAGTTGGTCAGTGTGCTGGGTTTGCCTCAATCGACGGTCAGTCGTCACCTGAAGCCTTTGCGTGAGGTTCAATTGGTGGAGACGCGACGGGATGGCACCTCAATCTATTATCGACGCGGACCGGCTTTTGATGATGCGGTTCTCGCCCAATTTGTGGAAACGCAGCTAGCCAAACTCCCCTCCCAGGCCGAGGACCGGGCATCGGTACGGCGCGTCCTTGAGGGGCGCAAGCAAAAGAGCCGCGATTTCTTCGATCGAATTGCCGGGCGCTACGGTTCACTGACTGAACCCGGTGGGGGCTGGCTGCCGCTGGCGGCGGGTCTGGCGGCTGGCTTTAGGGGGCGCACGGTGGCCGATCTCGGCGCCGGCGAAGGCGATTTAAGCCTATTGCTAGCTCCTTATGCCAAGCAGGTCATGGCAGTGGATGCGTCATTGGAAATGGTGCGTTTGCTTCAAGCCCGAGCCGAGGATCAGGATTTGGCGGACCGGATTTCAGCCATCGAAGGAGATATTGAATCCCTGCCGATCGCCGACGGGGTGGTGGATTCCGCTTTCCTCAGTCAGGCGCTTCACCATGCCTCCAGCCCAAAGCAAGCCATAAAGGAAGCGGCCCGGATCGTGCGCAGCGGGGGCAGCGTGATTATTCTGGATTTAGCCAAACATGAACAGGAATGGGTAAAACAAGAGTGGGCCGATCAATGGATGGGATTTGATGCCGCGGAAATCCGTGGCTGGCTGGAACAGGCCGACCTAACCCCGATCCACGAGCAACGCATTACCGGCTCAACACCGGAATTGAGTGTTCTGGCTATCGTGGCCACAAAACCATGATCGAATGAGGACAGCAACTGAAAGTAACAAGAAACCGCAACGCAGGAGAAAGCACATGGCAAAGACAGCAACAGCAAGAAAGACCAATGGGAAGCCCCATTTGACCGTGATTAGTAATATTAAGGGACGAAAAGGGAAAACGCAGGACTTCGTCGTCAAGGACCTGTCACTAGCCGCCTATGGCCGCAAAGAAATCGAACTGGCCGAAGCCGAAATGCCCGGCTTGATGGCTCTGCGCAATGAGTTTGGCAAAGCCCAACCATTGAAGGGTGCGCGCATCACCGGATCGCTGCACATGACCATTCAAACGGCGGTACTAATCCAAACGTTGGAAGCCCTAGGCGCCAAAGTGCGTTGGGCGAGCTGCAATATCTTCTCCACCCAAGACCATGCAGCCGCCGCGATCGCGGCCAATGGGACGCCGGTCTACGCCTACAAAGGCGAGACGCTGGAGGAATACTGGGAGTATACCGATCGGATTCTCGACTGGGGCAAAGGCAAAGGCCCGAACATCATCCTCGACGACGGTGGCGATGCCACGTTGTTCGTTCACCTGGGCTATCAGGCCGAAAAGGATCCCTCCATCCTCAATCGTAAGCCGGACAGTGAAGAGGAGAAAATCTTGCTGGCCCAAGTGAAGAAGGCCATCAAGCGCGATCCGGGCCGTTTCCATCGCATCGCCCCCGAAATTCTCGGCGTCAGCGAAGAAACGACCACCGGCGTGCACCGCCTCTACAAGATGCACGAGCGCGGCGAACTCCTGTTCCCCGCCATCAACGTCAACGACTCGGTCACCAAATCCAAATTTGACAACCTCTACGGCTGCCGTCATTCCCTGGTCGATGCAATCATGCGGGCCACGGACGTGATGATCTCAGGCAAGGTAGCCGTCGTCGCCGGCTATGGCGATGTGGGCAAAGGCTCGGTCGAATCCCTGTTGGGTCAAGGCGCCCGCGTGATTGTCACCGAGATTGACCCCATCTGTGCCCTCCAAGCCGCTATGCACGGCTTAGAAGTAATGACCATGGATGAGGCGGCCAAGATCGGCGATATTTTTGTGACCACTACCGGCTGCTGCGATGTGATCACCGAAAAGCACATGCGCCAAATGAAGGACCTGGCTATCGTCTGCAATATCGGCCACTTCGACAGCGAAATTCAGATCGAAAAGATGAAGAAGTACAAGTGGGACGAGATCAAGCCACAGGTTCACAAAGTCACCTTCCCCAACAAGAAGCGCCTAATCATTTTGGCGGAAGGTCGTTTGGTAAATCTGGGCTGCGCAACGGGACACCCCAGCT
>SKLK01000076.1 GCA_007123265.1 Kiritimatiellia bacterium | reverse complement strand
GCCCGCCATTTCCCGCTGGAGATGATGACGCAGGAAAGCTTGAAAGATCGGACCATGGGCACCGACGCGGCCGACGAGCGATCCGTGGCGATGTTGCTGATGGACCAGGTCGAATTCGCAAATGTCATCGTTTTGAATAAGATCGATCTGGTCTCGGAAGAGGACGTGCGCCAATTGGAGGCGCTGCTTCACTCATTTAATCCCCACGCCCAAATCATCCACGCGGATCATGGTCAAGTGGATCCGAAAACGATCCTGAATACGGGCTTATACAGCGAAAAGGCTGCCGAGGAGATGACGGGATGGCTGAGCGAGCCTCGCTATCAGCGCCAACCTGAAACCGATGAGTACGGCATCGGTTCGTTTGTCTTCCGGGCGCGGCGCCCGTTTCATCCGGAACGGCTGTGGCAGTTCTTGAATGGCGACCGGATCAAACACGTGCTGCGCTCGAAAGGGGTGATGTGGCTGGCGACCCGGGGCGAAGTCGCGGCGCAATGGTCGCATGTGGGGCAAACCTGCGAACTCAATCCCGGCGGACACTGGTGGGCGGTCGTACCCAAAGATGAATGGCCGGATGATGCGGCATTGCATGCTGAGCTGGAATCGGTTTGGGACGAAGGCTGCGGCGACCGGCGACAGGAAATTGTTTTCATCGGCGTAGAAATGGATCGCGCCGGGATTGAGGCCGATCTGAATGCCTGCCTCTTAACCACCGAGGAAATGCGGCAAGGCGACATCATCTGGGCGACGTGGCCCGATCCCTTCCCCGTTTGGAGTATGGCGCGTGAACCCTCTTCGACGAATTAAGCGCACGCCCGATACCGTCACGCAAGGTTTCACGCTGGTGGAACTCCTAACCGTGATCGCTATCCTGCTTTTGATGGTGGCGATCGCCGTGCCCAGCTTGCGCCGCATGCACATGGAGGCGCATCGCGCCAAATGCGCGGCGAACATGCGCCAGATTGGTATCGCCGTAACCCAATACGCCACGGAACATGGGGGACGCCTGCCACAAACACGGCACACCGCCGAACAGGAAGAATCGTGGATTTTCACGTTGGCACCGTTTTTAGGCGATGTGGACGAAGTGCGTATTTCGCCTGCGGACCCGCAAGCAGCTGAACGGCTGCGGCGTGGCGCAACCAGTTATATTCTGAATGATTTGGTCGTCGATCCCCTGCTCGATCCGTTTGGAGAACCGTTGCCCGGGGGGTATGGGCGATTAAGCCTGATCCCCGAACCCGCGAACACGCTGCTGGCGGTAGTCATTTCCGATAACCGCGGCGTGGGTCCGGCCAACGATCATACGCATACCCGAACGTGGACCTCATTCAATCGTTTCCTTAGCGATGTAGAGCCCGACCGGCATCGAGTCGGGGGCCGCCACCCGACTCGAACCCAGGGCAGCGCCCCCTACTTGCATGTTGATGGCAGCGTCCGCATTCATGATGCCGCGAGAATTCAGGAGCTTCTTGACAGCGGCCGCAATATTGGCGAGGTCGGCTTGGCGCCCTAATTCCGGCCGCTGAACGACCAACATCGAACGTCGAAGCTCCGACGTTCCAACGCGCGGTGTTCAATGCTCGATGTTCGATAGTCTGTCCCGAAATGCCGTAATCCACGGTCCCCAACGCTCTCCTCGCAGATACGGCCCAGCTTCTCCCCGCAATACGCGCAGACGGCCGGCGTGCAGTTCGATCCATAGATTATCGAGCGTATTCACCGGCCCGCGCACCATGCCGGTGCGCGCCGTGCCCACCGACAACGCGCGCAGACGGTCCTCTTGGCCCATGTATGGATCCTCAAGCCCGGTGTCCCGGATCCGTCGCGCAATCTGCGCCCAATCCGACCGGCCCGACTTCCAACCCATCAACCCCAAGACCGGCGCGACCTCGCTGGTTTCCCGAAGCCAAATATCCGCCTCGGGGAATACCTGCAAGAAGGTATTCAAGATCACCATGAACTGATCGTTATCCAGCTGATACATCGGTAACCACAGAGCGAACAAGCCGCCGTCCCGCAGGGCCCGGTGCGCAGCGGCAAAATGCTCAGCGGTATAGAGCCGCCCTTCGCCGGGGCCCCAAGGCAGGAATAGGTCGGAGATAATAACATCGAACGCCTCGTTATAGGCCGCCAGCCAGGTGCGACCGTCCTCCACCACGATATGCGCACGCGAATCATCCATCACGTCCCGGTTATAGTTGCCAAACCACTCGTGGGCCGCGCGCGTTACGGCATGAGAGATTTCAACCGCCTCGATGTGTTCAACCGCCGGATGCGCCAAGGCCCCGCCGGCCGTAATGCCGGTCGCTAAACCGATAAACGCGACGCGCGCGGGTGCCGGATGCAGAAGCAGCGGGATATGCGCTTGCCGTTCGGCTTCCGCCCGCGCGGCGGACGCGCCCAGAACATACTGGTTTTGCAACAACATGGCATAACCCATGTGCGGATGGTCCAGGATAACCAAGCTCCCCTCCCGACCATGCTGTTCCGCGATCACGCTGGGTGCCAGCGCCGGATTCACCGGATGCAGGCGCGGTAACGCAAAAAGTAACAATCCCAGTGCAATAGCCATTGCACCACGGACCGCCCACGTCCATGCGAGGGCCGCGCGATCCGGCAAACAGACCCACGCCGTCACCACATAGACAAAGCCAATGACCCCCAAGCCGCGATAGGGCCCGAAGAGCGGCAACAGAATCCCGTACGCGGCTTCCGCGCCGAGGAGTCCGCCCACCCCATTAGCCGCCAGCAACCATCCCCACCGCAAACGGTGATGGGCCATCTGCGGATCGCCTGACGCCTGCGCAATCAATGGGAACCAAAGACCAGCCAGGCATACGGCCGGACCAAAGACCAGCAGCACGAAACCGCTCAAGCGCAGCAGGAACCATGCGAGGGAGGGACTGCCGTCGGCGAAAGTAAAGTGAGGGGCGAGATAGTGAAACAGCAGCGGACTGACCGCAATCAACAATCCGGCAGCGATCAACACGGACACCCTATCGGATGCATGGGCTCGGTGGCGCGGGGTACTTCCGGCCACAATGAAGGCGGCCAGGGCCAAGGCCGCGATAAAACT
>SKLK01000290.1 GCA_007123265.1 Kiritimatiellia bacterium | reverse complement strand
TCGCTCGATGAACGGGGACAGACCGGTCGGTACGCCCTCAAGCTGACCGGATCGGAAGACGGCCACTCCAACCCGTACGTCCTTTTCGACAACGTGGATTTAACCGGCTTATCCGATGTGGTCCTCTCCGTGGCGTTCGCGGCGCGCGGTGTCGACAATAACGACGACCTATACCTGGACCTGTCCTACGACAACGGCGCAACCTGGCCGGATGCCGTTCAACTGATGAACGGCTTCAACAACTTCAACCTGGACTTCGGTCAGACCGATGTCGATCGCAGCGTGGGCACCAACCCGTATATCTTTGACATTGGCCCGATGCATACGCAGGTACGCGTTCGGGTACGCTTCGACGAGGCCGCAGCTCAGGACAACCGATTCGACCACTACTATATCGACGACATCCATCTCACCGCGACGGGACAACAACCGTTCATTCGCTTTGAGGTGGCGGAACGGGTGGTGACCGAGGGAGACGGCTCCGTGACCATCCCCGTCACGATCTCGGAACCGGCGGACGCCGTCGTGCGCGTCCGCTTCCACGGATCCGCGCAAGCGGGAACCGATTACACGATTGGGTCGACCACGCTGGTGTTCTCGGCAGCGGGCTCCACGACCAATCATCTGGAGCTGTCAATTCTAAGTGATCCGCAGCCGCGCGGGCCACGCCTCGCGTGGTTCACGCTGGAACACGCGTCGGGGGCGCGGCTGCTGGGACCGGATCAGGCCACCGTGGTCATTCGCGACACCGGTTCCCTTTCCGTTATGGCCGCCAACCTGCCCAGCGGCACGAACCTGGTGAATGGGTTCTTCCCGTACGACGAAGCGGCCAAACGCATTTTCCGCCTGCTACGCCCCGATGTGATCGCAATTCAGGAATGGATTCTGTTGCCGGGCGAAACGTTGCAAGACTTTGTGGATGAACAGGTGGGCGAAGGATTCCATTACCACATCGAGCCTACCGCATTCCCCAACGGTGTGATCAGTCGATGGCCGATTCTGGATGCCGGCGAGTGGGTCGATGACGAGGTGGGCAACCGGGATTTCGTCTGGGCGACGATCGACCTGCCGGGTGCACGTAACCTGCACATCGTCAGCGTACATTTCAAGGCGGGTCAAACGCCAGACGATCGGGACGCCCGTATTCGGCAGGCGCGCGCACTTACCAACTATATCGCCCAAGCCGATTTCCCGGCCATCGATTACCTGGTCGTCGCGGGTGATTTAAATCTCGCGGGACGCAACGAGGAGACGATCCAAATCCTTGAGCACTACGTATCGGATGCGATCCAGCCCGCCGACCAAAACGGCGAGCGCCAGACCAATATTCCCCGAAACCAACACTATGACTTCGTATTACCGAGTCCGTTACTCGAAGCCTCGCATCTGCCTTTCGATTTCGGCGGGTTTAGCTTCGACGATGGACTGGTCTTTGATAGCCGTTTATGGGACGAGCATCTGTTACCCGTGCGCGTCGGCGACTCGGCGGATACCGACATGCAGCATTTGGCTGTACTGAAACTGTTCGCGTTGGAAGACTACGTGTTACCGCCTGAATCGTTCGCCGCCATGGCGGTCAATCCGTCGACCATTGAAGTGTCGTGGACCGGCAACCCGGACAACGACGACGTACTGATCGTATTCAACGCGGACGGCGAGTTCACCGTGCCGGCGGGCGTTCCCCCTGCCGCGGGTCAACCGTTTGCGGGCGGCACTGTCTTGTATGTGGGCGATGACTCGCCTGTGCTCCATGACCAGCTCTCCGGTTGTGCGACCTATCACTACGCGATCTGGTCGGTAGACGGGGAGAACTATTCGTCCCAACGCTCTGCCAACGCCCTACTGAGCCCTCCCACCGCACCTACCGGCTTGTCCGCCGAGGGCATCGGCGTTACGCAGGCCGTCGTGCATTGGGACAGCATGCCCGATGTTTCGGAATACCGCCTGGACGTGTCGCCCATCCCCTCGTTTGTCGAAGGCGGCGAAGGGGGCGTAGCCGGGACAAACACCTTTGCGCCCATTGGCGGGGAACCCACCTCCGCCTACCAGACGCGGCATTGGACAAACGCCGGCGTAACATGGACGGCGTACAAGGCGCGTACCGATCAAACGGTCGATGCCCTCGACGCGATCACGTTTCAGAATCAAGGAGGCGCGTATATGGTCTCCGAATCCATCACCGGCGGTGTGGGCACGATTACGTTTGTCCATCAGCAGAAATTCAGTGGCTCGGGAGGAACACTGGAGGTGCGGGTAAACGATGTCAGCCAAGCGATCATCCCGATTCAGACGACGGTGCAAACGGCGGTGGTCAGCGGCATCAACGTCAGTGGACCTTTCACACTGGTCATTACCAACAGCGGTACCGTGCGGCCAGCCATCGCGGAACTGACTTGGACTTCGTTCGAGGAAGAGGTCCCCTTGCTTGTGGATGGATTCGCTGATCGTCTTGTGCCAAACACCTACGAAACGGTTACCGGCCTGACAGCGGGCGTCACGTATTATTATCGCGTGCTGGCGCAGGTGGACCCGTGCGCCAGTGGGTATAGCGCGGTCGGGTCGTTCACCACCCTGAACGACCCGAACATCGACACAGACGGAGACGGGATCCCGGATTGGTGGGAGGAACAATTTTTTGGCGGGCCGACGAATGCCGTGGCAACCAATCTAGCCGCCAATTCGGTCAATACCATTCTGGAAGCGTACATTGCCGACTTGGACCCAACCGATGCCACGGTTGTGTTACAGCTCGGAGATGAGGGCGTCGTCGCGACAACGAATTGGTTTCGCTTTGTACCCAGCTCCACGGGACGTGTTTATGATCTGTATTGGCGCACCAGCTTGCTGCATGGGACGTGGTCGGCGGTGGGCCTGGACGTGCCCGGCACAGGCGCGGAGCTGTTTCTGGGCGTAACCAATGAGGTCTCGGACACCTATTGGCGCGCCGGCGTGCGGTTACCTTGAGTGTAGCGTCACGGTCAGCGGGGTGGCATCTGGCAGCATCTTTTAGTTGAGGTGTGCATCAACGAATTGACGGGGTGTTAGCACTGTAATCCCGCGAAATCCAGATGTGGCAAGGAGTGCCTTGTCTCCT
>SKLK01000289.1 GCA_007123265.1 Kiritimatiellia bacterium | reverse complement strand
CCCGTCCGCGAGGCCGCGCACGATTGGGCGTACGGAACGCAACGGCCACCTGATTCCAGTCCGGCCATCGCCTTTAATCCGCTAGCGGTGTGCGCCCGCTTTCAGGGCGATATCCACGCGGCCCGGCGCGTGATTAAGCTGTTTGGCGAGGGATTGCCGCGTCGTCTCTCCACGCTGGAGCATGTCGCCGAGTCCGAGGATCGGGACGGCATTTCCCGCATTGCTCATGAAATCAAAGGGATGGCATTGAATGTGGGCGGCGATTTAGTGGTCGCCTTAGCCAAGCAATTGGAGCAAGAGGCCAAATCCGATGCCCCCATCGACGCCTTAATCGCTGTGGCCGACCAACTCGGTCGCGCCATCAACGACCTCCAACAGGAAATCCAGCAATGGCTGTCGCAAGCCGATACGTGATGTATCGTATCGAATCGTTGCAAACCTTATGACCGACCCATCCTTAAAGGTGACTCCAGGTGCCGGCGTGAAGAAGCAGGGAACGGAGATGATTGAACCGCTTTTGCGCAAGAGCGTGCTGTTGGATATTGAGACCGATCACGGGAAAAAGAGCCTGATCAAAATCGGCGCCCGACGAGGCCATATGACCTTTTATCGTTCGGGCGCATTTCAAAAAGCGGCCGCTTTGCGGGCAATCGATCATCTGGCGAACGGGGCTTCCAGCGTGATCGGGCACAATCTGGTTGCGCACGACCTTGCGTTTCTGCATGCGTTTGATCATTCCCTGCAATTGCTGAAGTTGCCGGTGATTGACACGCTTTACCTCTCGCCCATTTGCTTTCCGCAAAACCCTTACCATCGGTTGGTGAAAGACTATAAACTGGTATCGGAAAGTCGCAATGATCCGGTCGCGGATTGCCACGCGGCCGCCATGCTGTTAGCGGACGAATTCACCGCGTTGCAGAATATCCGAACCGGTGCGCCCGATGTCTATCGCTGCCTCCAGTTCCTGCTTTGCGCGACACGCGGAAACCAGCCGGACGCTTTGACGCTGGGTATGCGCCTTGTGTTCGAATCGGTGGCCTCGGACCCGATTCCCTCGGAGACCGAGGCCCTTGCCGGTCTGCAGGCGGTTTTACCTACCTGGTCCTGCCACGCGGCCGCGTTGAAGCTGTCGCCACTGGATCTCGCCACGGCCGATGCGCGCTGGGCGATGGCGTATGTCTTGACCTGGCTGCGCGTGGCCGGAGGTAACTCCGTGTTGCCACCGTGGGTACGGTTGAAACATCTAGCGGTCTCGGACCTGCTCCGCCGCTTCCGCGAGACGCCATGTGACGATCCCTCCTGTGCCTATTGTCAATCTACGCACAACCCCGAAACACAGTTGAACACGTTTTTCGGATTTGAGGGTTTCCGCCCCAGTCCCGCTGATAGTTCCGGGCAAAGCCTCCAGCGCGCAATCGTCCGGGCGGGCATGCGGGACAAATCGCTCCTGGCAATTATGCCCACGGGCGGCGGCAAATCGCTCTGTTTTCAATTACCCGCCCTGATCCGCAATGTCCGGCGCGGCCAGCTTACGGTGGTGGTTTCGCCATTGCAGGCCCTGATGAAAGACCAGGTCGACGGCCTCATCCGACGTACAGGGCTACCGAATGTAGCGGCGCTGAACGGGTTACTGACATCACCGGAACGCGGAGCGGTGTTGCGCGGCATCCGCATGGGCGATATTGCCCTGCTTTACGTGTCGCCCGAGCAATTGCGCAGTCGCGCCGTGCGCAACGCGCTGCGTCTCCGCGAAATCGGTTGTTGGGTGCTGGACGAGGCCCATTGTTTGTCTAAATGGGGGCACGACTTCCGGCCTGATTACCTCTACGTCGGTCGCTTCATTCGCGAGCTGGCCAAACTACAAGATGGACGCATCCCGCCGGTGGCTTGCTTCACGGCGACGGCCAAACGCGATGTGGTGACGGAAATTCTGGACTACTTCCAGCGCGAAACGGGCCAGGAGCTGGTCCATTACGAAGGCGGCGTGGAGCGGGACAACCTCCAGTTCAACGTGCTAACGGTGGGACAACATGCCAAACTGCCACGCATCGAGGACTTGCTGCGCACCGGACTCGCCCCGGAAGGACCCGGCGCGGCAGTGGTCTTCCGGGCGACGCGACGCGATGCGGAGGATACGGCAGCCTACCTGAAACGCCTCGGCTGGCGGGTGGCGCACTTCCATGCGGGCATGTCCGTGCCTGACAAGAAGAGTGTTCAGGATGCCTTCCTCGCGGACCGCATCAACGTCATCTGTGCCACCAACGCGTTTGGTATGGGCATCGACAAAGACGATGTACGCCTGGTGATTCACGGCGACACGCCGAGCTCCCTGGAAAACTATCTTCAGGAAGCCGGGCGCGCCGGGCGCGACCGGCAACCGGCCGAGTGCATCCTGCTATACGACGAAGAGGACTGCGAGCAACAATTCCGGATTGGAGCCTATTCGCAATTGACACGGAACGATATCGCCCAAATCCTGCGTGCCTTGCGCACGGCCTCGAATCGCCGCAAGCAAGCCGAGGTGGTGATTACCACCGGCGAAATCCTGCGGGACGAAGATATCGATGTCGACTTTCACATTGGGGAATCCATGGCCGACACCAAGGTGCGCTCCGCCGTGTCCTGGCTGGAGCGGTCCGGGTTCCTCGAACGCAACGAAAACGAGACCTCCGTGTTTCAAGCGCGGCTGCTGGTCAAATCGCTGGACGATGCCGAGGCCCGGCTGGCCAGACTCGACCTTTCTGATCGAGAAAAAGGACTCTGGCTGGCGATCGTCCGCGAACTACTAACGGCCGATCAAACCGATCTGCTGTCGGTCGATCAAATCGCTATGCTGCCGGAATTCCAGTCGTATCATGATGCCACACAATCCCGTTCTCCCGCTATGGTTCTGCGCGAAGGACGCAGTTTGGAATACTTGAGCGCCAAGGTATACAGGGTGTTGGAATCCATGACCAGCGTCGGGCTGCTCAAGAAAGACACGCTGTTAACGGCTTTTGTGCGCTACAAGGTAACGGATCATTCCGGTTTACGACTGGAGAAAGTATTGGCTGCGGACCGGGAACTATTGAAACTGCTGCCGGAGCTGGAACCAGATCCTGAAGGCTGGATGCCCCTGGATTTGCGTCAAATTAATCAGGCACTACTCGACCGTGACGTGGAATCCTCCACGGAGCTGGTCCGGCGATTACTCACCAGCTTGAGCGAGGACGGCCGCGGGTTTTCCGGTCAAAAGGGCAGCTTGGAACTTCGCTTTAGGGGCCGCGACCAGTATCGCGTCAAAGTGGTGCGCGACTGGGCGCGGATGACCGAACTGGCCGAGCGGCGGCGGCAGGTCGCGGAGGTGATTCTCGCCGAACTGTTGCGGCAGATCCCGGACGAAACCCGTCCGCAGGCCGGCCTATTGGTGGAGTTTACCTTCGAGCAACTGGAGCAGGCGTTGGCCCGGCATGCGACATTGCATTTGACCATTCGGGATATGCTGGCCGCAATCGAGCGCGGCCTCATGTTTCTGCACGAGCAGGAGGTCATCATCCTGCAGAAGGGGCTCGCCATCTTCCGCTCGGCGATGACAATCCGCCTTCTACCGGAAGCCGAGGGCCAACGCTATACCACCGAACGCTATCAAGCGCTGCAACACCATTACCGCGAACGTACCTTTCAGGTACATGTCATTAACGAGTATGCGCGCTATGGTCTCGAAAAGATCACCGAGGCCCTGCAATTGGTGCTGGCGTATTTCACCGCCGACAAGGAAAACTTCATTCAACGTTACTTCGGGGATCGTCGCGACTTGCTGAAGCGCGCCACCACGGCCCGGTCGTACAAGGCGATTGTTGAGGCGCTGAACAATCGCGATCAAATCCGTATCGTCACCGCCCCGGCAAAGAGGAATATGCTGATCCTGGCCGGGCCCGGCTCAGGGAAGACCCGCACCGTAGTGCATCGCTGCGCCTTCCTGTTGCGCGTCATGCGCGTTCGCCCACGGGCCATCCTGGTTTGCTGCTTTAACCACAAGGCCGCCTTGGAACTGCGCCGTCGATTGGCGGACTTGGTAGGCAAAGATGCGATTGGGGTCACCATTCAAACGTATCACGGCCTGGCGCTACGTATTCTGGGACAGACCAGCGCCGGTTTACTAACCCGCGAAGCGCCCGATCAAGCATTCGACCAGTTGATCGTCGACGCCATCCAGATGTTGCGCGCGGAAAAGCCACTGCCCGGTGTCGAGCCCGATGAAGTGCGTGATCGTTTGTTGGCGGGTTTCGAGCATATTCTGGTGGACGAATACCAAGACATTGACGCGCCACAATATGACCTGATCAGCGCCATCGCGGGCCGCACCATCAAAGATGACGATCGCAAGTTGAGTATTCTGGCTGTCGGCGATGACGATCAAAGCATTTACGGATTCCGCGGCGCGAACGTGGAGTTCATCCGGCGCTTCCAGCAGGACTACAACGCTGAACCCACTTATTTGGTCGAAAATTATCGCTCCACAAACTACATCATTGAGGCGGCCAACCGGGTAATTGGTCGCAACCGGGACCGCATGAAAACGGAGCACCCGATCCGGATTGATCAAGGCCGTAGTCTACTACCGCCCGGCGGCATGATGGGTCAGCGTGATCCCCTCACGCGCGGACGCGTGGCCATCGTGCCTGTACGCGATATATGGGACCAGGCCGAGAACGTCGCCCATGAACTTGAGCGGCTTCGCGATCGGGGGGGCGCCGATTGGACCTCTGTAGCCGTACTGTCGCGCACGAAGAGAGACTTGGCGTTGGTACGGGCGGCAGCCGAGGCGCGAGGGATTCCTGTATCATGGCCTCTCGACCGGTCCAAGACGCCGCCCTTGCATCGCATACGCGAAATTGAGCGGGGCCTGGAAACGCTGGCCGCGGATCGCGTGGCTACAGCCACCGCTACCGAGTTAATGGACCGTATTGACCGATCAGACGAGGCCAACCCCTGGCAGAACGTCTTGACCCGCATCTTCGAGGCGTGGCGGGTGGAAACGGGCGATGAACCGACGCCCGTGCAAGCGTGCATCGAATTCATTTACGAGACGCTGATGCAGCGGCGCCGGGACGAGCAATTCGGACATGGCGTGATATTGAATACCGTACACGCCGCCAAAGGAACCGAATACGACCACGTATTCGTATGTGGTGACTGGTCCGCCCTGCGGGGACGGTCTGCCGAGGAGGAACGCAGAATACTTTATGTCGGCATGACCCGGGCCCGCCAAACACTGACGATCTTCAACCGGCAGGACCGCCCCACCCCCTTGGCAACAGCGTTCGCCGGCCCCTGCTTTGTGGAACGGGCAGCCACCAGCCAGAAAGAAGTCAGCCGGACGATACCGCGCAACTATACGCTGCTAGGGTTGGACGATATCTTCCTCGACTATGCCGGTCGCCTACCGCCTGAGCACCCCGTACATCAAGGTTTAGCGCAATTACAGCCGGGTGATCGACTGCGTCCCGTCAGTCGCGGCGAACAGATTCAACTGCTGGATGGCGACGATCACCCGGTCGCGCAATTATCGGTGCGCACGGCCAAACAATGGCGGCCCCTGCTTACGTCCATTAGCGAAATGAGAGTACTCGCCATGGTTGTGCGAAAACGCACGGACAATACAGATACCCATTACGGAAAACATCTCCACTGCGAGCGATGGGACGTTCCCGTTTGTGAAGTTGTATGCCCTGATGGGCGTTACGCATCCCCGCGCGGTTCGGGCTGTGACACGGTGATGTAGTGTTTTTCAGTCTTCTCGAAAGCGCCTTTGAATTCATCTGCACGGATCAAGCCGGCTTCAACCGCAGCCTTGACCTTGTCAGGCACCGGGGAACCGATCACCTCCATTTGTGATTCGAGCAGCGGCGTTACCTCATCGAGATGATAACGCAACTTGCGCAGATCGGGTCCGAGCACGTGGCGGTATCGTTCCCCGAGCCGTTGCCGCAAAGCGTCTTCATCGTAATCGATGTTTACGGCATGCCGGTACCGCACCTTGAACAAGCGCCCGTCCACGCGGGGCAACCACTCGTTCGCGTTTAGCGCCTGCATGTGGGCCACCAACTTCTCCTTCAGCGCTGCCTTGCGCTCGTGCAACGCTTTCTCCTCGCGCTGAATCGCTTCGTAGGTCTTCAACAGCTCGCACAACTCCGGACTGGGCACAGCGGCATCATTCATGGTGTGGCTCCTTCATGGTCCTGAACTAACAAACCCCAACCACCTTGTCGAGGAATTGAAGGTATGGCCGCGTCGGTCTGTTTTCCCGGGCGGATGTCCATCTAGTCCCCACTCTGGCGCCGGGCGACAAAAAACGCGTACGCATAATACTCTGAATAGTCCCGATGCATGCGCGGCTCTTCGGCAAGTTGATCGAGAATGGCTGTGGCCTCTGCGTCATTTGCGTATTTGTCGCGCAGTGCTTCGATGCGGCCTTCCATGGGCGTATAGAAATCTGCCCACCAGGCATCGTCCGGCAGCGTGAAGTGCCCCTGCACCTCAAACCCGGACGCCGCGATCGCATCCACGAGATCGGTGACCCACCCCATCGTTGGATAATCCAGATCGAAACCGGCCTTGACCGCTGGCGGCGGATTGGCCTTGCGCCATACGGCGTCGGTGAAAGCGAGATACCCACCAGTAGCCAACAAATTACGACAAAGAGACAAGGCCCGGTGCATCCCGATGTTGTATAGAGCGCCCTCCGACCAGATAAGATCGAAGGTCCCGGCTGGAAATTCCGGATGATTCATGTCGCCGACACACGTCTCGATGCGCTGCGCCAACCCGCGCCGCTCAATCTCTGCCTGAAGTCGCTGGATAAAAGGGGTATGAAGATCGACCGCCACAATATGCCCTGACGTAAGCTCAGCAATATCCAATGTCTGCGCCCCTCCCCCGCAGCCGAGATCAAGAACCTTAGGTGAGACAGGCAACTCGTGACACATCCCCAGCGCCTTCGCAGTCGATGCATGATTCCCCGGGCCCTGCCGGGGCAGAGACTCATAGACCTCAAAGAAGATCGACCAAAATCGCGGTGGCAGATTCATTGCCTCTCCACTTTTGGCCAGTAGCACCGCACTGCACAAGAAAATAAATAGCCTACATCTGCGCTATGCACCGCCTTCGCCGACAGTCGGTCTTCAGGTCCCGTTCGTGCTGAACATCCAAGTCAATTGCTCCGGCGTTACCGGATCCTGTCTTCGCGTGCTGGCGGCGGCGAGCCTACAGGCAAGTATGGTGATCAGCAGGTTGACAACGGCATAATAGTGGAGCGCCAATCCGTCCCAACTAAAACTGATCGTAACGGAGGCCAGGATGCCCACCCAGCCGCCGATCCAAGCGCCGCGGGCATTGCACGCCCGGCTGAACATGGCGAGGAGAATCAAGGCCAATAGCGGTGAACCGACACCGTTGATGACACGATTGACAATGGAGAAAAGGTCCCCGGCCCGGCCCACTACAAACGCGAGCAGAATAGCGGAAACGGCCAACACGGCGACAAGTGTCCGGTAGCGTCGCTCCTGGCGCCAGTTGATTGCCGGGCCGCCGGTGCGTCCTTCAAAGTCGGTCATCCACGAGGCGAGACAGGAGTTTAGTCCCGAATCGATGCTCGACATCGTGGCGGCCAACAGACCGGCGGCCAATAAACCTGTCAGACCGAACGGCAACCCTTTCGCAAAGGCGCCCAAACGAGCCATGGCCGGCAGGGTGTCATCGACCGGCCCTGCGGCAATAGCGAGTCCGAGGGCGCTGAGCAGAAGCAAGGCGGTTAGCGCGGCCAGGATGTTCCACCAGAACCCACGCACCGCTGCATCGAGATTGCGCGCTGTGAAGTAGCGTTGCACGACCATTTGATCGGCGCCGTACCGCGTCAGGAACGCAACAAACGTGCCGATCAATCCACTCCAGAGGGTGATGCGCACGGTGGGGCGCCACGACAGAAACTCCGGGTCGAACGGCGCGAATGGTTGCAAAGCCCCGCTGATTCGTGCCTGCGCCCAAAAGTCGTTCCAGCCCGGCCCCGGCGCGCCCCATGCGATCCAGAAGGCGCCGCCGATTCCCGTCAGTAGAATGACAAACTGGATGACGTCGGTCCACATCACCGTACGGATACCGCCGATCGCGGTGTAGAACGCCGCCACACCGCCAGCCACAATGATCAATAAGGTGTGCGACAAGCCCGTGACAACGCTGAGTAACTGGGCCGTGGCATACAGCGCGGTGGCCATCCAGCATAGCCGCCAGAAAATAAAGAGGCCGGCCGCCAATAAGCGGACGCGCCGGTCGAAGCGATGTTCCAGATAGGCGTACACACTGGTCAATTGCATACGGTGAAAGAACGGGATAAACAGGCGGGTGACGGGTATCGCCACAAGCACGAATACCGGCAGCGCCGCCCACACATAGAGACCGTGCTCGATGATCTCCGCGGGGAAAGCCACGAAGTTCACCGCGCTGAACAGGGTGATCATCACCGACAAGCCGATCGGAAACCATCCCATCGTGCGCCCGGCGAGGAAGACATCCTGCGTCGGGTGGCGACGATGCAGGCGGTAGCTGAAGGCCAAAATGCCCGCTACGTAGAACAGTAGAATGGACGTATCAAGCCCGGTCATCTGTCAGCGGACCTATCTTACCGCCGGTATGACTTTCGCGGTTTGTAGTGCGTATGCAGCAAGGACTCGGCTTTTTCGCTCAAAGGCGCGCCGAGATACTCGCGGTACAATTGCTGGACCGACGGATTGTCGTGCGAGAAGCGCAGGGCCCGGTCGCGATCGTCCTGATACAATCCTTCCGCCCGCTGGCGTCGTACCTCATTACTGACCCCGTACGGCTGGCCACCGCCGCCCACACAGCCACCGGGACAGGCCATAACTTCGATAAAATGGAAGGGCGGTTCCGCGCCTTGCTGGCGGGCCGCGCGGACGCGGTCGAGCACCTTGTCGACATTCGCCATCCCATGGGCTACGGCCACACGCACCGCAGTGCCTTGAATGTCGATGGTCGCTTCTTTCACACCATCCAAACCACGGACAGGCTTAATCGCAATCGCGTCCGGGGGCAGATCCTCGCCCGTGACCAAATGATAGCCGGTCCGCAAGGCCGCCTCCATCACTCCACCGGTGGTGCCAAAGATGGTCCCCGCGCCGGTGTACTCGCCGAGCAGTGAATCCGCATCCTCATCCGGCATCTCAGCGAATACGAGACCGGCCTGCTTGATCATGCGGGCCAATTCGCGGGTGGTCAGGGTGACGTCCACATCCTGATAGCCCGAGGCGAACATTTCGTCGGTCCGCTCCAATTCGTATTTTTTCGCTGTGCACGGCATGATCGAAACCTGAAAGTGGCGGGCGGGATCGATCTTCATCTTTTCGGAGTAATAGGTCTTGGCTACGACGCCCAACATTTGTTGGGGACTTTTTGCGGTTGAAAAGTTCTCGATCAGATCCTGATGATTCTTCTCCATATAATCGGTCCATGCCGGACAGCAGGAGGTGATCAACGGCAACGGGCCTTTCCCGTGCGCGAAACGCTGCACAAATTCGCTGGCCTCCTCCATAATCGTAAGATCGGCGGAGCAATTGGTATCGAAAACCGCATGGAATCCAATCCGTCGCAATGTTGCATAGATCTTGCGGGTGAGGTTGGTGCCTGGCGGATATCCGAATTCCTCGCCGAGCGCCACCCGTACGCTGGGCGCAATTTGCACAGAACAGAATTTGTCTGGATCGCCAAGCGCATCCCAAACAACGCCGATCTCGTCGTGTTCGACAATAGCGCCGGTGGGACAGTGAGCGGCGCATTGGCCACACTTGATACACGGCGAATCGGCCAGGGAAATGTCCCCGGCGGGGGCCATGCGCATTTCGATGCCCCGCTTCAGAATGGATAAGGCCCAGACATTTTGGATGTCCTGACACACCTGCACACAACGCGCACAGTTGATGCATTTAACAAAGTCAATGATGATCGAGCCGTTCGAGTGGTCGGGCGGCACATCGCGAAGCCGCTTCTCGAGCCGGTCGCTGCGGACGCCAAACTCAGCGACCAACGTTTGCAATTCACAGTTGCCGTTTCTGCCACAGGTCAGACAGGCGTTCGGATGCGTGGAAAGGATCAGTTCCAGAATCGTCCGCCGGATACCGGTCAACTCGCTGTCGTGCGTGGTGATGCGCATGCCATTGCGCAGCGCCGTGGCACAGGCGCGCGGCATCTTTCCCTCGCCCGCTACCTTGACAATACACAGCCCGCACGCTGCAGTGGGCAGGAGATCGGGATGCTTGCACAAGGTCGGGATACGAATGCCCAATTTCCGGGCCGCATCGAGAACGCTCGTACCGACCGGCACTTCAACCGGTAACCCATTAATTTCAGCGGTCACCATTTCCGTTTCCACGATCATGACTAAATCCTTTCCCATTCCGGTACAACGGTGTGCTCCGAAGATGCTTTACTGCGACTACGCCCGGGGGCATCGATCAACGCGAGGTATTCCTCCTCAAAATAGTTTAAGGTCGAAAGCACGGGATTGGGTGCCGTCTGCCCTAAACCACACAACGAGGCGGTCTTCATGCAATGACAGATTTCCCGAATGGTCGTCAGATCATCGCGCTTGGCCTTTCCGGCATGGACCTTTTCCAACAGATTCAGCATCTGGAATCCGCCGACCCGACAGGGCGCGCATTTTCCGCACGATTCCTCTACACAGAACCCAAGATAGAATTTGGCTACATTGACCATCGAATCGCTGTCGTCCATCACCAGCATGCCGCCCGAACCCATAATCGAGCCGAGTTCCTGTAAGCTTTCGTAGGTCACCGGCGTATTCATTTTGCTTCGTGGAATGACGCCACCGGAAGGGCCACCCGTTTGAACCGCTTTGATGGAAGCCCCGCCATCCGCGCCCCCACAGATATCTTCGATAATGGTACGGATGGGCAGCCCCATCGGCACCTCCACCAATTGCGGGTTGCGCACTTTACCCGTCACGGCAAAGACCTTGGTGCCACGGGAGGATTCTGTCCCGTACCCCGCATACCAGTCGCCCCCACGATCCAAAATGACGGACACAGCGGCCAACGTTTCGACATTGTTGATGGACGTGGGACAGCCCCACAATCCTTTGACCGATGGATACGGCGGCCGCGGTTCGGGACTGCCGCGCCGCCCCTCTATCGAGGCAATAAGGGCGGTCTCCTCCCCACAAACAAATGCGCCGGCACCCAAACGGACCTGCGCATCAAACGAAAAGCCGCGACCGAGGATGTTGTCCCCCAGCAAGCCGGCCTCGCGCGCCTGTTTAATGGCCCGCTGAATCCGTTCCACAGCCAGAGGGTATTCTGCGCGGACGTAAAAGAATCCCTTATCCGCCCCAATGGCATAGGCGGAAATCATCAGACCTTCCAATACCGCATGCGGGTCGCCCTCAAGAATACTACGATCCATAAAGGCGCCCGGATCGCCCTCGTCAGCATTGCAGATGACAATCTTGCGATCGGCTTTTGGTTCTCGGGTCAATTTCCAT
>SKLK01000024.1 GCA_007123265.1 Kiritimatiellia bacterium | reverse complement strand
TGGTACCAGGTGGCTGCATGGTCGAGTTTAAGTCGTGCATATCTCATGTGTGGCTCCTTTCAGGACATCGTGTCCTATACCCTCAAAGAAGCGAGATGAGTGAATTTCCGGATATTTTTTTGCCAAGTTCAGGCTGGGTTTCGTAAAGTGTTTATAGTCGGCTAGTTCGGTCTCCAAAGAAAGTTCACGATGAGCTCGTCACGTCACTGTTTCTCCGTCCCTGGTGATGCTGTCCCTGGTGATGCTCTAGTGATGCTACTAGTGAAGTGAGGTGCTCTGTCACTGGTGAAGTGACTAGCGGAAAACGGTGCCACAGTTTCTCTGCCACAGTTTCTCTGTCCCTATAGTGTGCTATAGTGTCCCCATGATGGCGCGATTGACCCAGCGGATATGATGTGTTAAGTCCCTCGGACATCGATAGGGCTAATTAGGAAAAGTTTGCATATGGAAAAAGTAATCATTTTGGGGACGGGACCGGCCGGGTTAACGGCTGCGCTCTACACCGCGCGGGCCAATCTGGAGCCATTGGTGATTGAGGGGATGGAGCCCGGTGGTCAACTAACAACGACGACGGAAGTGGAAAATTATCCGGGTTTCGTCGATGGAATTATGGGGCCGGAATTAATGGATGTGATGCGGCGTCAAGCAGCCCGCTTCGGGGCCCGTTATCAACACGGCACTGTGGAACGCGCCACCTTTTCGCCTGGTCAACATCGGATCGAACTGGAAGGCGGGGAACACGTTGAGGCCGCGACGGTGATTATCGCTACGGGTGCCCGCGCAAAGTACATCGGCTTGGAAAGCGAACAGAAATTAATCGGGCGCGGCGTAACCTCTTGCGCCACCTGTGACGGGGCCTTCTATCGAAACCAACCCATTGCCGTGGTAGGTGGCGGAGACAGCGCCATGGAAGAGGCGCTTTTCTTGACGCGATTTACTTCCGATATCACTTTAATCCACCGCCGCGACCAATTTCGAGCATCAAAAATCATGGCGGACCGTGTGCTGCAACATGACAAAATCACGATTCGCTGGAACACGGTGGTCGAAGAAGTGCTTGGCGTTGATCAACAAGAAGTGACGGGCTTGCGGGTGCGCAATGTGCAGACCGATCAATTAGATGAGATAGCTATCAAAGGGTTGTTCGTCGCAATCGGGCACCAACCGAATACGGCGCCCTTCGCCGGTCAGCTCGATATGGACGATATCGGATATATTCGCGCTCAAAATACGCGTACCAATGTCGAAGGCGTATTTGCGGCCGGAGATGTTCAGGATTCGGTCTACCGACAGGCGATCACGGCCGCGGGCTCAGGGTGCATGGCGGCTTTAGAGGCGGAACGGTACCTGGAAGCACAGGGACAATGAGCGAATCCCCCCGCCCAGCGCCGGCCGAGTCGATCCGGCAGGAATGGCAGACGTATCGCCGCTTGTTGCGCTACGCGATGCCCTACCGGGGCCGTCTGTTGCTGGGAATCCTCTTCGGTATCGTCTTTGCAGGATCAACAGCGGGTATCTTCCCGGCCATGGAACGAACGCTGGGGGAGATGTTCGATCAGGAGCGAATGGGGTTGGGCACCATTGTGGCGATAGCTGTGATCCTGCCTGTGCTGGGGCTCATCCGTGGCATCGGCCAGTTCCTAAGCATGTACTATATTAAATGGGTCGGCTACCGCGTCGTACATGATCTTCGTGTGGACTTGTTCGATCGCTTGCAGGAGCTTTCCGTCTACTATTTTACACAAACCAAAGCGGGTGAGCTCATTTCGCGCACAGCCAACGACACGATGATGGTCGAACGCGCTGTTTCTCGCTCGCTTGGAGACTTGGTACGGCAACCCTTCACACTCCTGTTCTTGGTTGGGGTTGTCATCTGGTTGGATCCGATGCTGGCCTTTATCAGCTTGGTCGTATTCCCTGTCTGTTTGCTGCCCATTATTAAGTTCGGACGTCGCGTCCGCCGCAACTCACGACATGCCCAATCCAATTTGGCCGATATTGTCTCCATCTTGCAGGAGGGTATCGCCGGCGTGCGCGTGATTAAGGCTTTTGGCATGGAGCCATACGAGCGGCAACGCTTTGCGGATCGGTGTCAGGAGGTGTTCGCCCGCCTCCTAAAAGTCGCGAGAGCGCGGTCAGCTATAGAACCCATCATAATTGAAATCTCTATCATCGGTGTGGTCCTGATTCTCGTCTACGCGCACCTGCGGGGTATCCCTATGCAAACATTCGTCACGTTCGCATTGGCCTTGGTGGCGCTGTACGACCCAGTCAAAAAGTTGAGCCAAGTCCACTTAATGATCCAACAAAGCTCGGCCGCGGCCGATCGAATCTTTGAAGTCTTGGATGAACATGTAGCGGTGCATGATTTGCCGGGAGCGGTTGCATTGGAAGGGCCGATTGAACAGATCGAGTTCCGGCAGGTGGGGTTCCGCTACGAACGGGAACCGGTTTTGCAGGATGTTTCCTTCCACGTCCGTCCCGGCGAGTGCATCGCGTTCGTCGGTAGCTCCGGCTCCGGAAAGACAACGTTGGTCAGCCTGTTGCCTCGCTTTTTTGATGTCACCGAAGGGGACATCCTCATTAACGGCCGGTCGACCAGAGACTACACCCTGACCTCTTTACGCAAGCAGATAGGTTTGGTGACCCAGGACACGTTTTTGTTTAACGACACCATTGCCAACAATATCGCCTATGGCCGCCGGGACGCCGATCCTGCAGACATTGAGCGGGCAGCCGCTCGTGCCCATGCCCACGAGTTTATCCAAGCCTTGCCCGAAGGCTATGAAACCGTCGTTGGTGATCGGGGCGTGCGTCTGTCGGGCGGGCAATGTCAACGTATTGCGATTGCCCGGGCCATTTTGCGCAATCCTCCGATAATGATTTTAGATGAGGCGACCAGTGCTTTGGATACCGAGTCGGAGCGTCTGGTGCAGGCGGCTTTGGATGATTTAATGGCGCATCGCACCGTATTTGCCATTGCGCATCGCTTGTCCACCATCCAACATGCCGACCGGATCGTAGTGCTGGACGAAGGCCGCGTGGCGGAAATCGGTACTCACGAAGAACTTCTGCACCATAGCGGATTGTATCGACACCTGTACGACATGCAGTTTCATTAAGTGTCCACATGCTGCGGGCTGCCGGGCCCGTTGGTGGTGTCGTGGTTGGTGGTGGACATGATCAGGGGGTGCAGTGTATACTGTGGCATGGGTAAATCGTTCAATTGCGATGAAGAAAGTTAGTTTCAGAGAGGCCTTGGCTCAAATCGTTCGGGAAGATCCTCGCTACGACGAACAGGCCTATGTGTTCTTACGGGAGGCGCTTGATTTCACCATTCACCGCCTTGAGAAACCGACCGAGGGCCCCGGGCGTCACGTCAGTGGGCAGGAATTGTTGGATGGTGTGCGCGCCTATGCGCTGCAGGAATACGGTCCGATGGCCTACCGCGTTTTAACGACTTGGGGGGTTGAATCGTGCAGGGACTTAGGGGAAGTGGTCTTCAATTTGGTGGAGAAGGGTATTCTGGGCAAGACCGAGAATGATTCGCGGGCCGATTTCGAGGCTGGGTACAGTTTTGAGGAGGCCTTTCGCAGGCCGTTTCGGGCCACCACGTTGACGTCAACGCCCGCGCACCGCCTGACTGAATCCGATTCGCTGAATTCGTGATCCACGGCCTTGGACCAAGCAAACGTGTCCCTGTCGCCCGAAGGCGAAATTACGAGCGAATACCCGCCACCTATTTTTTTTGAAAAAATCATTGACTCTGGCTTTGTTTTCACTATGGTCGACGCATCTACGTGTCATTATCCCGAAAACGAACAGGTACGTAGTATAGTGTATTTGTCATTTTTCCGCACTTTTCTATTCCGGAGCGGGGTAGAGGGGGTGCGTATTTTAGGTTTAAACGTTTTGTTGTAACCAATTGTTTTTCAGCGTGTTAGGAGCGCCTGCCAGATTGGGTGGCGATTTCGGGAGGGTGGTCCTGTGCGCGTCGTGGAAGTGCGCCGGTGTGCGAATCGCCCACGTAGCTCAGTTGGCAGAGCACGTCCTTGGTAAGGACGAGGTCAGCGGTTCGATCCCGCTCGTGGGCTCCAGACGTTGAGATTGGTGGATTACGGAAAGTGTCACAGGAATTTGGCGACGGGCAGATCGATCGCTGATGAATGAACAAGCAGCATAGCTGATAGAAGAAAGGTAACGGAGGATCGCAATGGCTAAGGAGACATTTGAACGAACAAAGCCGCACGTAAATGTGGGCACCATTGGTCACGTGGACCATGGCAAAACAACATTGACCGCGGCGATTACGAAGGTTCAGTCGGACAAGGGGCTGGCCAGCTTCGTGCCCTACGATGAGGTCGCGAAGGCGTCGGAAAGTCAGGGGCGTCGTGACCCGACGAAAATTCTGACGATTGCCACGTCGCATGTCGAGTACGAGTCGAGCAATCGGCATTACGCGCATGTCGACTGTCCTGGACACGCGGATTATGTTAAGAACATGATCACGGGTGCCGCCCAGATGGACGGTGCCATTCTCGTGGTTAGCGCTGCCGATGGTCCGATGCCGCAAACGCGGGAGCACATTCTGTTGGCGCGTCAAGTCGGTGTGCCGGCGATTGTGGTCTTTCTCAACAAGGTGGATACGGTTGATGACCCTGAGTTGTTGGACTTGGTCGAGCTGGAGATCCGCGAGTTGTTGGATAAGTATGATTTTCCTGGCGATGACACGCCAATCGTGCGTGGTTCTGCGCTGGGTGCGGTCCAGGCGGAAGGTCCGGATGCGCCGGGTGCCCAGTGCATTCAGGATTTGTTGGATGCCGTGGATTCCTTCGTGCCGGAGCCCGAGCGTGCGATTGATCAGGCGTTTCTGATGCCAATCGAGGACGTGTTTTCGATTGAAGGACGTGGAACGGTGGTCACTGGTCGTGTTGAGCGTGGCATCATCAAGGTTGGCTCGGAAGTCGAAATCGTCGGCTTGCGTCCGACGGTGAAGACCACGGTGACCGGTGTGGAGATGTTCCGCAAGTTGCTGGATCAGGGGCAAGCCGGGGATAACGTCGGCTGTCTGTTGCGCGGCACCAAGAAGGAAGATGTAGAGCGTGGTCAAGTCTTGGCGCAGCCCGGAACGATCAATCCGCATACCTCGTTCAAGGCCGAAGTCTATGTGTTGAGCAAGGAAGAGGGTGGTCGTCACACGCCGTTCTTCAAGGGCTATCGTCCGCAGTTCTATTTCCGTACCACCGATGTAACGGGCGACATTGAGTTGCCCGAGGGCGTGGAAATGGTGATGCCGGGTGATAATGTCAGCATGGATGTCAAGCTGATCACGCCGATCGCCATGGAGAAGACCATGCGTTTCGCGATTCGTGAAGGCGGTCGCACCGTGGGTGCGGGTCGTGTGACCGATATCGTGGAATAAGTGATCGTTTGCCGGTTCGGTTCGGCTGGGCCGCGCGATGCGTGGCTGAGTCGGGCTGGCCGTCAGGCGGGCAGGTGGCGGTGGCCTGATGAATGGGTGCTTGTTTTGTCGATATGCGTTAAAGCGTAGGCCAGTAGCTCAATTTGGCAGAGCACCGGTCTCCAAAACCGGGTGTTGGGGGTTCGAGTCCCTCCTGGCCTGCCAGTCTGATGGGCGGGCGGGCCTCGGTGGTGATGCCGAAACTGGACGTAGGAGAGAGAGTCATGGGTAAGTTGGGTAGAGTGGTTTCGGGGACGCAGGAATTCCTGGGCGAAGTGCGCGTTGAATTGACGAAATGTACTTGGCCCACACGTCCAGAGTTGATGGAGTCGACGGTGGTGGTGATTATTTCCTGCCTGATTCTGGCTACCTTTGTCGGTGTCAGTGACGCCGTCATGATGGCGATAACCAGCGTCGTTATCCGCTAAAGAAAGCCGAATTTCCGGGTGAAACATGCCTAAAGAATGGTTCGTACTACAAACGCTTTCGGGTCAAGAAAACAAGGCCAAGGAAAGCATGGAGCGCCGCCTCGAGTTGGAGGAAATGGGCGACCTGATTTCAGAGGTGCTGATCCCGACGGAGAAGGTGTCGGAAGTCAAGCAGGGCAAAAAGACCACGACGGTGCGGAAATTTTTTCCCGGGTATTTGCTGGTCAACATGGAACTGTATGACGACGACCGTGCGTTGGTGGATAAGACGTGGTATTTCGCCCAGCAAACGCCTGGCGTGATTGGTTTTGTGGGTGGAGAGAAGCCAGCGCCTTTGAAGCAACAGGAAGTCGACACGATTTTAAATCAGATTGAAGAGAAGAAAGAGAAAGTTAAGCCGAAGATTAGTTTTGAGCCAGGCGAGATGGTGAAGATCAATGACGGTCCGTTTGTCAGCTTCAGCGGTGTGATCGAGGAAGTCGATCCGGAGCGGGGCAAGCTGAAGGTATCCGTATCCATCTTCGGGCGATCCGCCCCTGTCGAGCTTGAGTACTGGCAAGTGGAGCGTGAAGCGTAGGCCGCACGGGCTGTGCCTCGCCGTCCTGTGGAATGCGGGCTCAGCGTAATCGGCACGGCGGTCGATCCATGCGCGGGTTGATCAGCGGCGCATGTACTAAACCTTATAACCCCGAAGATATATCATGGCAAAGAAAGTAACCGGACAGATTAAACTGCAGATCCCGGCCGGGCAGGCCAATCCGGCGCCGCCGGTGGGGCCGGCGCTCGGTCAGCAGGGCGTGAATATCATGCAGTTTTGCAAGGAGTTCAACGCGGCGACGCAGGCGCAGGCGGGATTGGTGATCCCGGTCGTGATCACGGTCTATCAGGACAAGTCGTTCACCTTTATCACCAAAAGTCCGCCGGCGGCTACCTTGTTGAAGAAAGCGGCTGGCATTGCGAAGGGGTCCCCGGTGCCGAATCGCGACAAGGTCGGGAAGGTGACGCGTGCCCAATTGGAAGACATCGTGAAAACGAAGGAAAAAGATTTGAATGCGAGCGAGTTGGATCGGGCCGTTCGGATCGTGGCTGGTACGGCCCGCAGCATGGGAATTGAGGTGGTGGAATGAGCAGGCATGGCAAAAAATACCGGTCCGTCTCGGCAAAGCTGCAGGCGCGGGCGGAGCATGAGTTGGAAGCTGCGTTGACGTTTCTGAAGGAGAACCAGATCGCCAAGTTTGATGAGACGGCGGAGATCGCCTTCAAGTTGGGGGTAGACCCGACCAAGTCCGATCAGGCCGTGCGCGGGACCGTGGCGTTGCCCCATGGGACGGGCAAGGATGTGCGGGTGATCGTGTTTGCCAGCGGGCCGGCGGCCGATGCCGCCAAGGAGGCTGGCGCCATTGAGGTGGGATTTGAGGAGTTAATTGCGAAGGTGCAGGGGGGGTGGACTGATTTTGATATCGCCGTGGCGACGCCAGAAGCGATGAAGGAAGTTCGGAAGCTGGGCAAGGTGCTTGGCCCGCGCGGATTGATGCCCAATCCCAAGACCGGCACGGTGACAGATGATACGGCGTCGGCCGTGAACCAGTTCAAGGCCGGCCGGGTGGAGTTCAAGATGGACCGGCACGGTAATGTCATGCTGCCGTTCGGCAAGCTTTCGTTTTCCGTTGAAGCATTGGCGGAGAATGCGCGCGCCGTGGTGCATGCCATACAGGCCGCGAAGCCGTCGGCCGTAAAAGGAATTTTTGTGAAGAACTGCACGGTCACGTCCTCGATGGGGCCCGGCCTGCGACTGGTGGCCCGCGAGTGGGCGGCTTAATCGATTGAGAAAAGGAATGGGATTATGAGACCGGAAAAGGCAACCATGGTCGATGAAATCCGCCGTAAGGTGGATGGCAAGGTGTTTGTCATCATCGCCGATTACAATGGATTGAATGTCCAGAAGACCGCTGATTTGCGCGATCGGCTGCGCGGCACCTCCTCGGAGTACACCGTGGTGAAGAACCGGTTGATGAGCCGGGTTGTTGATGAGTTGAAATTGGGCGATCTCGGCGCGGCGCTGAAGGGGCCAACGGCGATTGTTTCCGGTGACGGCGATGTCGTCGAAACGGCCAAGATTTTGAAGGCGTTCATTAAGGAAAACAACAAACCGGTGATCAAGCTGGGCACCTTTGCCGGGGCGGTCCTGAGTGCGGAGGATGTCGAGAAATTGGCTTCGCTGCCGCCGCGTCATGAATTGTTGGGTAAACTGGTCGGCACTGTTGCTGCGCCGCTCACCCAACTGGTGGGTGTGATGAACCAGAAAGTGTGCAGCCTGTTGTACGTATTGCAGGCCGTGAAGGATAAAAAAGAAAAGGCCTGATGAAGTAAGCAGGCGAGTTCAGGAGGAGAGAAATCATGTCGGAAACTACAGACACTGCAGTCGCGGAAGCGAAAAGCGAAGTAAAGCTCGAAGGCAAGATGGCCGAGTTCGTTGATTGGATTGAAGGCATTTCCGTGTTGGAACTGTCTCAATTAGTCAAGGCGTTGGAAGATCGCCTGGGTGTGACCGCTGCGGCGCCCATGGCGGTGGCCGCTGCCCCGGGTGCGGGCGGCGCCGAAGCCGAAGCCGCTGAAGAGCAAACGGAATTCACGGTTGTGTTGGCGGATGCCGGCGGCCAGAAGATCCAAGTGATCAAGGAAATCCGTGGTTTGACTCAATTGGGATTGAAAGAGGCGAAAGATCTCGTCGAATCCGCGCCGAAGCCGGTCAAGGAAGGCATCAGCAAGGAAGAAGCCGAAGAGATCAAGAAGAAGCTTGAAGGCGCTGGCGCCAAAGTCGAAATCAAGTAAGGTAGGCGATGGCGGTCAGGGTGCGCAAACCGAGTGGTTTGCGCGTGGTTCGGCTGTTCAGGTTTCGCGTTCAACTTCCAGAAATTAAGGTGCTGCATGGCAGAGAGAATTAATTACGGAAAGCTACCCCATGTGGTAGACATTCCGAATCTTATTGAAATTCAGACAGAGTCGTATAAGGAATTTCTCCAAAGCGATGTGTCACCCACCAAGCGCAAAAGCGTTGGGCTGCAGGCGGTGTTCAAAGAAGTGTTCCCGATTGAGAGCTACGACGGTCAATACACGCTCGATTTCGTGAAGTACGAGATTCAGGACCCAAAGACGAGTGCGTTGGACTGTATTCGGGAAGCCATTTCGTATGCTGCCCCGTTGTACATTACCCTGCGTTTACGTGACGGCGAGGAAGTGCGGGAGGAAGAGGTCTATCTCGGCGAGATTCCGTTGATGACGGAGGAGGGGTCCTTTGTCATCAATGGTGCGGAACGGGTGGTGGTCAGTCAGTTGCACCGTTCACCCGGTATTTGCTATGAACAGTCGATTCATGCCAATGGATCGGTTTTGTATTCATTCCGCATCATTCCCGACCGTGGCTCGTGGGTGGAAGTCCAGTTTGATACCTCTGACTTCATTTTCATGTACTTGGACCGTCAGCGCCGCCGCCGAAAATTCTTGGCGACAACCTTGTTGCGGGCCTTGGGCTACAGCACCGACGATGAATTGCTGGCGTTGTATTATCAGTTCGAGACGCTGGCGCTCGGCAAGGCGTTGAAAGATTCGGACATCGAATTTCGGGTCACGCGAGCAGATGTGATCGATGGCGATTCGCAGTCCATACTGGCGCGAAAATTCGAGCCGATCACCCAGGAGCTGCTCAAGCAAATGCAAGCGGCCGGATTCAAATCCGTGGACGTGGTCAACGTGGGTTGGGACGAGGGCATCTTCTTAAAGAGTGTCCAGAAAGACCCCTCCAGCTCGACCGATGAAGCGTTAAAAGACATCTATCAGAAGTTGCGGCCCGGTGATCCGGCGACTGTATCGAACGCGAAACAACTGATCAAGCGGACCTTCTTTGATGCGCGGCGCTACGATCTGGGACGCGTCGGGCGATACAAGATATTGCAGAAGCTCGGACTCGATAAGAACAACGATTCCCGGGTGCTGGAGGTGGAGGATTTGGTCGCTGCCTTTAAGTACTTGATCAGCTTGCGCATGGGCGAGGGATCAATCGATGATATCGACCACTTGGGCAGTCGCCGTATCCGGACGGTGGGCGAGCTGCTTGAGAACCAGTGTCGCGTGGGCTTGGCCCGAACAGAGCGCTTGGTGAAAGAGCGTATGACCATTTTTGATGCGACGGTGGAGAAACTCACGCCCCAGAAATTGATCAATCCGAAAGCGCTTTCGGCGGTGATCAAGGACTTCTTTGGCCGCAGCCAGTTGTGTCAATTTATGGATCAGACGAATCCGCTCTCTGAATTGACGCATAAGCGGCGACTCAGCGCGTTGGGGCCGGGCGGTTTGAGTCGTGAGCGTGCTGGCTTTGAGGTGCGCGACGTTCATTCCAGCCATTACGGGCGCATTTGTCCAATTGAAACGCCGGAAGGTCCAAACATCGGTTTGATCTCCTCGATGAGCACCTACGCGCGGGTGAACGAATTTGGCTTCATTGAAACGCCGTATCGCCGGGCCAACAAGGGGCGCGTGACCGATGAGGTGATCTATCTCAGCGCCGACGATGAGGAGAAGTATGTTATTGCTCAGGCCAATGCCCCCTTGACGGACTCGGGGGAATTTGTCCGTGACACGGTATTGGTCCGTTACCGCGGTGATTTCCTTGAAGTGCCGAAGGATCGCGTTGATTACATGGACGTTTCCCCGAAGCAGTTGGTCAGTGTGGCGGCCAGTTTGATTCCGTTCCTCGAGCACGATGACGCCAACCGCGCCTTGATGGGGTCGAACATGATGCGGCAGTCGGTACCGCTAATGATTCCGCATCGTCCCTACGTCGCCACCGGTATCGAGGGGAAAGTTGCGCGTGATTCGGGTGTGCTTGTGATCGCTTCGGAGGCGGGCAAGGTGGCGAAGGTAACCGCCGACAAGATCATCGTTTCCAAGACCGGAGAGTTGCCCAACAAGAAAACGCCGGCCGACGAGTATCGGGTGTATGAGTTGCGCAAGTTCATGCGCTCCAACGCCGGTACGTGTTTCAATCAGCGGCCCTTGGTCAAGGTCGGGCAAAAAGTTAAGAAGGGGGACGTGCTGGCGGATGGACCGGGCACGGATGAAGGGGAATTAGCGCTTGGTCGCAATGTCCTGGTGGCCTTCATGCCGTGGTGTGGATACAATTTTGAGGACGCGATTTTGATCAGCGAAAAGCTGGTCCGCGAGGATTATTACACCTCCATTCACATCGAAGAGTTCGAGTGCGGTGCCCGGGACACCAAACTGGGTCCGGAGGAAATCACCCGCGACATTCCGAATGTCGGCGACGAAGCCCTCAAGAATTTGGATTCGGGCGGTGTCGTTCGCGTGGGTGCGGAGGTCAAGCCCGGCGATATTCTCGTGGGCAAGATCACGCCCAAGAGCGAGACGGAGCTGGCGCCGGAAGAGCGTTTGTTGCGCGCTATTTTCGGGGAAAAAGCCGCCGACGTTCGCGATACGTCACTGACCGTCCCCAGTGGTGTGGACGGGATTGTCATGGATGTGAAAGTCTCGTCGAAAAACCCCGTGCAAAAGTCGTCGATGTCCGCGAATGAAAAGCGGAAACAGGTGAAGCAGTTGACTGATGACTACAAGGAGCGCAAGCAGCAGCTTCATGACGATTTGACGGAGGC
>SKLK01000118.1 GCA_007123265.1 Kiritimatiellia bacterium | reverse complement strand
TTGCACACCGATACGCGCACGCATTGGCGAAGTCATCCCGGAATCGATTTGGCGGAGCAACTACGGCGCGGTGCAGATACCGTTCCTGTCACCGCAGCTGACGGAACAATTAAAGGCGTACATCTTGGGGATATTCACTACCGTTTGTACACGATTCATGCCTGGTCTCAGCAGGGGATTGAGGAAGGTGTGTCGGCCGAGGACGTGATCAATCAGCTACTCTGGTTGGATTTCCGTGTATCGGATCCCGAAGCGCAACGGCAAGTGGAGCTGCAGGCCGTATCCGGGGAGACCTTGCAGTCCTGGACGATTACCGCCGGTACCGGATTAATTCCGTTGGTCGTGCATGACCAGGCCGCATGGCCAGAACCACCATGGCGCTTGGTGGCCCGCAGTTCATCGGTGCTGCCGCAAGCGGTGCTTGCCCGGCCGCGTTTATTGGTGGGTATCGGCGCCTTCCCCTTGTATGGTGAACGGCGTTTGTCGACGCTTGATTGGGTCGGCGAATCCGGTGTGCAAGGACGGCCAGAAGATCGGTGGGGGAGCACATTTGCGAATCGCGTGACATTTCAGTTGTCCCGGCCGCGTGGACTTCTGTCCAATCAACAGTATAGTCCGTTATGGGTGTTTGAACCCCGGCAGCGACAGGATCAAGAGGTGATCTTCCACTATCAGGTCGATGGACGTCCGCTGGCGACCTATACCCATTCATTGTTGGAACACCGGATTTGGCATAGCTTCCCCGCGCCGACGGGTGACCCGGACGAGCCCGTGGAGGTTGAGTTGACGGTGGAGGGCATCGACCCCGAGGTAAATCATTTTCGGATTGTCTACATCGGGCATGCCGTTGCCGATCAGCAGGCAACAGATGAAACCCCATAGCGTATGGAAGGAGGCCACAACGTGATTGACCGCAATGGATTGAAGCGATTTCTATGGATGACCGGTATCATCTGTGTGGGGCTGTTCGCGTCGAGCAGCCGGGCGGATACGGCGTGGACCGACCTCGCCGAGGCGGCCACCGCAGCTCGTTCATCCGTGGTGGAAGGGCGCGACGGTTGGTTATTTCTGCCGGCTGAGCTACGTCATCTTGGTGCTGGCGAATTTTGGGGCGAACGCGCCCGCGAGGTGAGCCGGGCCATGCGCCCGGATCGGGCCGATCCTACACCGGCGATACTGGATTTTCACCGTCAGCTTGCCGCCGCAGACATTCATTTATTGCTCGTGCCGGTTCCTCCCAAAGCCTTGATTTATGCAGACAAGCTGAGCGTTGCCGCGGAAGCTGTTGAATCGGCCCAGGCAACCGCGCAGACGTTTTATGACCAATTGCGGAGCGAAGGCGTCGATGTGCTCGACATGACGGGACCTTTTATGGACGCCCGGTCGGATGATGGGGCGAAAGGATGGCTCTATTGTCGGCAGGATACGCATTGGACCAGCCGCGCAGCGGCGCTGACAGCGCACGCGGTAGTGGATCACATCGGTTCACGGGTGGACTGGGGCGACTGGCCGGCGCTTGAGATCAATGAACGCGAGCAGCAAATCAATCTTCGCGGTGATCTGTGGTTGCAGTTGGAGGAGCCGCGCCCACCGGCTGAGTCATTGACCGTACACAAGGTATTGGCGAATGATGCCCCCATCCCCGCGGATCGGCAGTCGCCGGTGCTGGTGCTGGGCGACAGCCACACCTTGGTCTTTCATGCGGGCGGCGACATGCACGGCGTCGGCGCGGGACTGGTGGACCATCTAGCCGGTCGCTGGCAGCGGCCCATGGATGTGCTGGGGGTCCGCGGCAGTGGCGCGACGCCGGCGCGGATTAATCTCATGCGGCGTGCGCGTGGCGATGCCGATTATCTAGCCGGCAAACAAGTGGTCATTTGGTGTTTTGCGGCACGTGAATTTACCCAGGCCGAGGGGTGGATGCCGGTCCCGCTGCGGTGAGGTTTTCGTTCTGAAAAGTGCTCGCGCGAAGCGAATTTGCGGTTGACGCTGCCGGCCTGAGTCTGTTAATGTGGCTCGGTATGGTGGGGTAAATGCGTTTAATGTGTTTCGCTGAAATGCCGAAAAATGATGAATGTACAATGATAGGATGGTCCCAACTGTTGAGTTCGCCCTTGCGTCTGCTCTTGGTGCTGACGCTGGCTCTCTTTTGGTCCGGCTGCCTGCTGGATAGTTCTTCCAAGAGCGACGTGGATCCGGGGCCGGAACCCCCGGAAGAAATCGAGGAGCCCGGGGAAGAGGATGAACCTGGGGAAGAGGAGCCCGGGGATGGCGAAGAAGATTTTTTTGCGGGTCCGCCGACGATTGTGGCGTATGGCGACAGCATTACACGCGGATCATCCTTGCCGACCGCCTTGCCGTATCCTGCCCGGGTTGAGGCCATGGTTGGTCGTCGGGTGATTAATGAGTCCGTGCCAGGCGAGGGGACCTGCCGGGCGGCGAGTCGGGTGGAGGTATTGCAGCGATACAATGCCGACACCGTTATGATCATGTACGGCACGAATGATGTGCTGGGCAATTGGAACCTGCGGGTGTCTAAGGAATGCCTACGCAATGTGATACGAGCCGTTCAGTCGATGGGGGCTCGTCCGCTGCTCGCGACCATTCCGCCGATGATCGGCGAAAGGGAGCGGTTTATGCCTGCTGTCGAGGTCATGAATGAATTCATCTGGGAATTGGCCCGGCAGGAAAACGTCCAGGTCGTCGATGTGTTTACAGAGTTCGGTACCGGCGAAGGCTTGTTTTTGCCTGACGGCTTTCATCCGAATGAAGTCGGTACCCAGTTGATTGCATTTATGTTTGCAGAAGCACTGTAAATACTTCATGGCTGATTCACGAAACAGACAAGCCGTATTCCCGTTTGGCCTGCTACCATTGCTGGGCATTATTCTCTTTTTCAGCGCCTATTACATGGTGACCCGGCACACGGCGCTGGTGGGCGGCGACTCCTATACCTACGCCCGCTACGCCCGGCTGTTATCGACCGGTCACATGCAAATGACCGGGCCGGTGTACGAGTTGATCCGGGCCCATGCGTTGGAGACGGACCGGGTGCTGACGCCTGTCTGGAACACCGCGCTGTTGCCCGATGGACGCTGGGTCTACACCATTGCCCC
>SKLK01000199.1 GCA_007123265.1 Kiritimatiellia bacterium | reverse complement strand
CATCCAAAGCGCCGCCCAGCGGCGCACTCCAAAGGCGGTGACCACGTTTCTTTGGACTGCGGCGCTGCGCGCCGCTTTGGACTTCCCTGCCGCTTTCTAGTCGCTCGGCGGGACGCCTCGCCCCACCGATCCCGCTACGCGAGGGTGGGGCGAATCCTCCCGCCTTCGCCCGAACGCTGCGCGTCGGGACTACGGCGCGGCAAGCCGGATGAGCCGCGAACATGGACCGGTCGAGATCCGAACATGAACGCACCCCCGCTCGCACCTTTCGGACAGTTGCCGATTGCGTGGGGGCATGATAGGTTTCTGCGAGATGAAGGTTAAGGTTGATCGATCCGTTTGCACGGGCTGCGAGTTGTGTGTGGGGCTGAGCCCGAAGTTGTTTGCCTTGAACGCGGATTTGACGGCCCGCGCGATTCGCGAAGACGTGCCGCGTGAACTGGTGGAGGAGTGCCGCGATACGGCGGACGCTTGCCCGGTTTTTGCGATTCAGGTGTCGGGGGTATAGCGGGAGAACAGAATGATTACGGTACAAGTGGATCATATTGCGTTGATACAGTGTCCGGCCTTGACGGGGAAACAGGTTGAGTTACCCGATCAGGCATCGGTTAGCGATTTGCTGCATCAAATCGGTATTCAAGCGGAACATCACAAGGCGGTGGTGCCCTTCATTAATCAAGAACGAGCCAAGCGCAGCCATCGATTGAAGGACGGCGACGCGGTGTTCTTGTCCTTGGCTGTGGGCGGCGGTTAACCCGGGGAACGGCTGTAGCATGTGATGACCCAATCCGATAATAAACCCGGTTGGCCCCCGCACGGGCTGACTGGGTGGCTGGTTCGATGGACGTTACCGGGGCAGGGGTTGCCGCTGGATGCGAATGGGCGTATGCGCGTCGGAGTGCTGCAAGGCAGCGTCAGCATGGCCGTTAATCTGGGGTTATTTCTGGTCAAGGCCGTGTTGGGGCTGTTGCTGGGCAGTTTGGCCCTATTGGCTGATGCGGTACATAGCTTGTCCGATGTCGGGTCCAGCCTGATTGTCGTGTTGGGTTTCATTTGGGCGAGGAAGCCGCGTGATTCCCGTCATCCGTTCGGACACGGACGCGTGGAGTTGGTCACCGCGTTGGTGCTGGCCGTCTTGCTGATTGTGCTGGCTGTCGAATTTTTCCGCATGGGAATCAGCCGCGTGATCGATCCGCGCGTGATCGAGGTGCCCTGGTGGGTGATCGTCACGGTTGTCGCGACGATGGGGGTCAAGCAATGGATTGCCATATTTGCTCATCGGTTGGCGGTGGCGACCGGGTCGACGGCCTTGAAGGCGGATTACTGGCACCATTTGGCGGATGTTCTGAGCACCGGCTTGGTGGTGTTGGCGCTATTGGCCTCCCGCTGGGGTTGGGCCGCGGTTGATGGTTGGGCGGCCTTGGGGGTGGGCGGATTCATCCTTTATACCGGCTTCACCACCGCGCGCCATGCGATTGATCCGCTGCTGGGCGAGGCGCCTTCACGCGCCGAGGTGACGCGCATTCAACAGGCGGGAGCCGCGGTCAGCGGGGTGCGGGGCGTACATGATTTGATCATGCATAAATACGGCGTCGATCAGGTCATCTCGTTGCACATTGAAGTGGACGCGGATCGTTCGGCGCTTGAATTGCATGATATCGCCGAGCAAGTCGAGCAAGCTGTCGAACAGGCGATGGGGGGCAAGGCGATTGTCCATGTCGATCCGATTGATCGGACGCATCCACAGTATGAAGAGGCGGCCGGGGTCATGGCGGCGGCGGTGGCGAATCACACTCAATTAACAGGCTATCACGATTTGCGGGTTCAAGGATCCGGCGACCGATTGTCCCTTTCGGTTGATGTGGTCACGGCGATGGGCACTTTGGAATCGGACTATCCCGTCATTGAAAGGAATGTCGAGGAACGTATTCGGGCTGGCCTGAAGCGGGTGAAGCATATCGAGGTCACGGTCGAGACCGGGTATCACGAAGTATGATCCGTCGGCTCCGTCACCGGCATTTTCTTTTTGCGGCGACTCTATGGAGCGGGATATAGTCTATCCATGCAAACATCATCTACCCAGCATCGCATTGTCATCATTGATGATCACGGCATTGTCCGACATGGCATCGGGGTGCTGTTGTCGGCCGAACCTGACCTGGAAATTTGTGGGGAGGCCGGTTCGTATGAGGAGGGGTTGGCCACATTGGCGCAGCAGCAACCGGATGTGGCGGTGATCGACCTGATTTTGCACGAGCGCAGTGGGTTGGACCTGATTCGCGAGATTCGCCAAAAAGGCTGGTCCATGCCGATTGTGGTGTTGTCCATGCATGATGAGGCCACGCACGCGGAGAAGTCGTTGCGGGCCGGGGCGCAAGGCTATGTGATGAAGGAGGACGCCGACGAGGTCTTGGTCGAAGCGATTCGGCGGGTATTGGCCGGTGGCGTATACGTGAGCGGTGACGTAAATGCCCGGATTTTACGCACCTACGCCGAGGGCGAGTCGGAGGTGAGCGCCAGTGGCGTGGAAGCACTGACCGAGCGCGAAAAGGAGATCTTTGCCTGTGTCGGGCGGGGGATGACCACGCGCAAGATTGCCGAGCAATTTGGCCTCAGCGCCCGCACCGTGGAGGTGCATCGCGCCCGGATCAAGAAGAAGATGCAATGCGAGGATGCCGCCCAATTATTCCGCGAAGCGGTAAAATGGGTCGAATCGAATAGCCCCTAACACGAAAATCACAATTTTTCAAAACTTCCTATACGGATTCTGAGCCGAGGTGTATCGTTTTACCTCGTGTGCGTAATTTCGAAGGAGAATTGTGATGAAGTTGGTCTCAGAATATTCGTTTAGGTTGTTGGGTGTCATGCTTGCAATCGGCCTTTTTATAGGTTTTTTTGCCGTTATGGAAGGCGATGCGCAGGCAAATAGCAATGTGCATGTGACTCGCTTTTGGCATAATCATCAACCGATTTACTGGCCAGATTGGGAGGATAATGCCGGACCCAACCTGCGGGTGCAGTATGCGCATGACTCGATTCAGCGTAAGCCGGGACAGACCTATGGGGGTATTACCTCGTACAGCGGTGGTCATCCGGACAATGATTTGGTCCAGATCTT
>SKLK01000035.1 GCA_007123265.1 Kiritimatiellia bacterium | reverse complement strand
TCGGGGTGCTTCTGTTGGAAGCGTTGCAAGCGATTACTGGTCGCAACCCGGCCTGGCAGGATGTTTGGATGGGCTGGTTGGGAGCTGGTTGCGGCTTGCTTTGGCCTTTTCGATCGCGCCTGCGGTATGGAATAGCGATAGTTGCACTAAGCCTGATTTCAAGTTTTCCCATAGTCGCCGCGTGGTATGATATCCGGCAGCAACATCGGGAGTTTCCGCTTTTAGCATCTGCCGCATCAATAGGGCAAACCGACCGCTGGCGTGCGTCCGGCGTTCGGCTGGAGCGAGTCGGCAACGTTGGGCAAAGCGGACAGGCAGCATGGCGCGTAACGATTGATGGGGAACATCCCTACCCGGGTTTCTTTATGTCGGAAATGCCGGGCGATTGGGCCGGCTATCGGCAGTTGCAACTCGATGTGGTGGTGCCTGGCTCCGATTCTTTGAAGGGGTATTTCCGGTTAATGGATCGTGCGGATGTCACGTATCCAGACCGGTATCAAACCCCACTGGTCATGCCGCCTGGCGCACAGCAAATCACCGTTTTATTGGATCAAGAACTGAAGACGCCTAGCGGGCGACCACTGGATTTGTCGCGGGTCTTCGAGTGGGGCGTATTTTTCGAGGCCCAGCACGCCGGATCAACGCTCTATCTGCATCGGGCAAAACTAGTCCGTTAAGACCGGCCTGCGCTATCGGTCAGACTTCCGGCTTTCAGGGATTCGGGGTTTGACCTTAACATCGATAACTTGCTACAAGAATCGCCTCGCAGCACAGCTTAGATTTGGCATGGAGAGGTGGCTGAGTGGACGAAAGCGCGCGATTGGAGTTCGCGTAGGCGTGATGAGCGTCTCGGGGGTTCGAATCCCTCCCTCTCCGCCATGAAGTAGAGACTCGCTGCACTCGTCTCACTTCATGGCACGGCCAGGGGTTTGGTGCATTCGGGCATTTTTGTTGGTTGGTGCGGGCCAAGTCTCTACTTCATGGCGGTATAGTCCCGCTGAGTCTGTGAGCATAGCGAGGGTGTTGCGGTCGTGGCGCCAATATGCTTTATTCGTAGTTGAGTATCGCAGTTCCGACAGGGTCAAGATACTCGCCATCGGTGACAAAGGAGCAAATCGAATGAAGGGGATTATCTTGGCGGGCGGTTCCGGCACGCGCCTGTATCCAATTACGCAAGTGGTGAGCAAGCAACTCTTGCCGGTTTACGACAAGCCGATGATCTATTATCCGCTGTCCGTCTTAATGCTGGCGGGTATCCGTGAAATCCTGATTATCTCTACGCCACATGATCTCCCCCTATTTCAACGCTTGCTGGGCGACGGACAGCAGCTGGGGTTAACACTTTCCTATGCGGAGCAGCCCCGTCCTGAAGGGCTGGCGCAAGCGTTCTTAATCGGACAATCCTTCATCGCTGGTGATCCGGTTGCTTTGATTTTGGGCGACAATATCTTCTATGGCCATCAGTTGAGCGCCTTGTTGAGAGAGGCCGGTCGACTGGAATCCGGCGGCCTTATCTTTGGATATGCGGTGAAAGATCCGACGCACTATGGCGTCGTCGCGTTTGACAGCGATCGGCGCGTCTTGTCGATCGAAGAAAAGCCGTCACAGCCGAAATCGCGGTACGCGGTTCCGGGACTCTATTTCTATGACGCGCAAGTCGTCGATATCGCCCAGTCCTTGAAGCCGTCGGCGCGGGGGGAACTGGAAATAACCGATCTTAACCGGGTATATCTTGAACAAGGGACACTGACCGTCCGTTTGATGGGGCGGGGGATGGCGTGGTTGGATACGGGAACACATGAATCCTTGCGCCAAGCGTCCAACTTCGTACAAACGATCGAAGAACGACAAGGTTTGAAGATCGCCTGCATCGAGGAGATTGCCTTTCGTCAGGGCTGGATCACCAAACCGATGCTTCAGGCGTTGGCTGAGCCGCTGCTGAAAAATGAGTACGGACAGTATTTGCTGATGATGGCCGATCAGCGTGAAGCGTAAGGCTAGAGGGATGGTCTGGTACCATCTATACGTGGAGCCCCTTCGCCGCGTGGCCGTGGGTCTGCTCCTATTGGCCGGGTTGGCTTGGGGTGTTACCTGTTCGGTTTCGCGCGAACGGGCCTGGATCAGGCCGTCTGATTTCCATCCTCCGTTGCTTGCCGAATGCGGTACAGTTATTCGGTACGGTCCCCTCATTCATGTGGACCAGTTACCCGCCGACACCGTTCAAACAATGAGTGGCCCGACACTGATCCGGGTGCCTGACTGGGTGGAGTCACCGCTAGGCAGCTATTATCTGTATTTCTCCGGGCATGGTGGCGCGGACTATATTCGTATGGCCTATGCCGACGCCATCACCGGGCCGTGGACGCTTTATGCCCCAGGGGTCTTGCATCTTCAGGAGGCCTCGATCCTGAAAGGGAGCATTCTGTTTCCGCGGATTCGGGTGGACCACGACGATCAGCACATCAAGATGTTTTTCAATTGGCGGGATCGAGAGACGAATGGACGTGGCATTGGATGGGCGAAGTCACAGAATGGACGCACGTTTGAGGTTCTTCATCGAGTGGAGAGCATGACCTATAGTGCTCCGTTTGACTATGCGGGCCAACGGTATCTGTTGCTCGGAGCTGCCGGGCAGCATACCTTCCGTTGGCAGGGTGAGACCGCGGATCTGGAAATGGGGCCGTTCACGGTGCCGCGCCCTGATAATCAGGATGCGCCCTATTCGCGTCATGCCGGCGTCCAGCGGGTCGGGGATGCGTTGCGTATTTTCTTTACGCAAAAACAGGATAAGCCGGAACGCATACTCATGGGTACTGTGGATTTGACACAAGACTGGCTCGATTGGCGTGTCACCAATGTCGTCGAGGTGTTGCGGCCGGAAATGCGATACGAAGGTGTCGAGCTGCCCATTCAGCGCTCGCGACTGGGCCCTGCGCGACGCCCCCGGCATGAGCTGCGCGATCCCTCTATCTACGAGGAGGATGGCCGCACCTGGATGCTCTACACCATCGCGGGTGAGCAGGGCATTGCGTTGGCTGAATTGCTGTTTTAGTCCCGGCTCCGGATTCTATGCAGCCATTCGCTCGCTGCAAGCAGCGGACGGGGCAGGCGATCGGGTTT
>SKLK01000230.1 GCA_007123265.1 Kiritimatiellia bacterium | reverse complement strand
GGCAGGGTTTCCAAAATGGCCAACACATTTTGCTCGACCGTCAAGCGTCGGAAAATCGAGGGCTCCTGGGACAAGTAGCCCATGCCCATGCGCGCCCGCCGGTACATAGGCACCTGTGATACGTCCTGCGATTGGAAGGCGACGTGCCCACTGGTCTGGTGCACCAAGCCGACAATCATGTAAAAGCTGGTGGTTTTGCCGGCCCCGTTGGGGCCCAAAAGGCCCACAATTTCGCCCGGTTTCACGTTCAGGTTGACGCCATTTACAACGGGTTTCCCGTTGTACACCTTCACCAAGCCGGTGGCCTCGACTAAAAACTGCTGTGCTGTTTCAGCCAACCTATTCTCCAAATAGCCATCCCTGTGACGTGCCTTCCTCGGGAAAGAATACTAGGCGCGCCTGAGGTTCGCAAATTAATTTTTGGGTGTCGCGCCAGAAGGTAATCGTCTCCCCTTCCAGCAGATCGCGCCCGCGCCGAATGCGCGGCTGTTCCTCCATTACAATCACCCCGGTCGCCACGTCATAGCTGGCTTTGCCCGCCCACGCCCGCGTCTCCTCTTCCCATATTTGGACATTGCCCACCGCTTCAATCCGCTTGGCTTGGTTCTGGTCATCAAAATACACGGTTAAACGATCCGCCACCATTTCCAGTGTCTGGTCCTGGACACGGACATTCTCCTCAAATACCGCCCATTGCTTTTGCTGATCAAAAATCAAGCGGGTGGAGGTGATGATCGTTGCATTCGACTCATCCATCTCGAACTCGTCCACGGCATCGAAATCAGCGACCGCCGCCCCCATCAGGCCGACCACCGCAAGCCAACCGAAACTGCCGATCAGCCATTTCTTCATGGTAGCAAACCTCCTTCGCCCAGCGTCCGCTGCGGATCCTGAATCACGACGCGGGCCTGATCCCGTATCTCCATCCGCTCCCGGTCCGCTTCCCACGTAAAGCCTTTGCCGGTAATCAACAGATTCTGGCGGGCCAGACGCACCCGACCATCCGATGTCGCGTCCCCCGTCTGCCGATTGTAGATGCACGATTCCGCCGTCACCCGCATTTCGACCCGGCGCTCGGGATCATAGAATTCGATCTGCATACCTGTGATATCGATCAGGCCGGAGGGCAGAATTCGCGCATAATCGCCGGACAAGCGCGAGCGCAGACGGTTGTTCCGGTCAAACTCAGGCACCTCAAAGCGTCGGATGGTCTGCCCCGCCTCCCCCATTTGAGCCGTCGCGTCCCCGCCGGATTCGATCCCGACCCACGCCAGCAGGGCGACCAGGCCTATGCGGCTCCATCGCCACGTCGATTGAATGATGGGTTTCATGACGGCTTCACTACGGCATCGAGCTGTTGCAGCGTACGCACCAAGGCGGGTAACTGGCGCAAGGGTATCAGGTTATCCCGGTCGGACGGGGACGACTTCGGCTGGGGATGGGTTTCGACAAAAACGGCATCGCACCCCACCGCCACGGCCGCACGCGCAAGATAGGGCGCGAAGCGCCCGTCGCCGGCGGTTCCGGAAGTGCCGGCGCCGGGTAATTGCACGCTGTGCGTGGCATCAAAAATTACGGGATAGCCGAATTCGCGCATGACCAGCAAACTGCGCATGTCGGCCACGAGGTTGTTGTATCCGAAACTTACGCCTCGCTCCGTCAGGCAAATGCGGCGGTTGCCGGTGGACTCAACCTTTTCAATCACATGGCGCATGTCCCACGGGGCCATGAACTGCCCTTTCTTGATGTTCACAACGCGTCCGCTCTCGCCAAGGGCCAAAATCAGATCGGTTTGACGACAGAGAAAGGCGGGCAGTTGAAGCACATCGGCCACGGCCGCTGCCGGGGCCACTTCGTCAACGGCATGCACATCGGTCAGGATCGGCAGGCCAAGCTCGTCCTTGACAGCCGCCAACCACGCCAGACCCTTTTTCAGCCCGGGTCCACGAAAGGCCTGCACCGAGGTGCGGTTCGCCTTGTCGTACGACGCCTTGAAAATCAATGGCACCGCCTGATCTTCGGCCATCGCTTTCAGCCGACGTGCGAGGTCGAGTGTCTTTTTCTTCGTTTCCAACACGCAAGGACCAGCGATCAGCGCCAATGGCCCGCGCCCGCCAAGTGTGACGGGGCCCACGGAAACGGACTGGGTGGTGCGCTGCTTCATGATTCTCTTGTTACAAAGGGTATCACGCCAAACCAGCTTGTCGCAAGGCCGCTTCCGCTAAAGCGACATCACCGGGTTCGTCCACGCCAAGGGCCGTGTGCGTAGTCACAATCACCTTGATCCGCGCACCGATGTGCAGGGCACGCAATTGCTCCAGCTTCTCCGTCAGTTCAAGTCGCGACGGGGGGGTTCGCACCAGTTTCTCCAAAAACTCGCGGCGATAGGCATAAATGCCGATATGTCGCAGATAAAGCGTCTCATCAAACGGATCCGCTTCAAGGTCGCGGGCAAACGGGATCGGGGCGCGGGAAAAATACAAGGCCTGTCCGCGCTGATCACAGACCACTTTGACAATGCCGGATTGGGCGATTTGCGCCACGTCCTGAATCGGTGCAGCCGCCGTTGCCATATCCCAATCCTCGGCCGCCTCAATATCGCGAGCCAAATCATCGATCAACGTGGGTTCGATAAGCGGCTCGTCCCCTTGGATGTTCAATACCGCATCCACGTTCAGGTCGCGAACCGCCTCGGCGATGCGGTCGGTCCCGGAGGGATGATCAGGTTGCGTCATCACCGCTCGGCCACCGAAGCTTTCGACCGCTTGATAAATCCGCGAGTCGTCGGTCGCCACCAGCAGATGGTCCAATCGCGTGGCGGCCTGGGCCCGCTGCCACACCCATTCAATCAGTGGTTTTCCGCAGAGTGGCGTCAGTATCTTACCGGGAAAGCGTGTGGAAGCCCAGCGCGCGGGAATGACACCGGCCACACTCATGGCAGCGCGTCCAACAATTCCGTGGCCGAACACGGGGTGGTCCCCAACTGCGCCACGACAACGCCAGCGGCGTAATTGGCCAACTCCGCCGCTTCCACGTGGGTCGCGCCCGCCGCCAGGGCCAGTGTACCCACGGCAATAACCGTATCACCGGCGCCGCTAACGTCGTACACCTCGCGCGCCCGGGTGGGCACGTGCAAGGGGCTTCGGTCCGGGCCCAACAGATACATGCCTTGCGGCCCCAGCGTAATGGCCAACAATTCGACGCCCCACTTATCGGCCAGTTGTAAGGCGACTTGATTCAACTGCGCATCTTCGAGGGGCGGCACGTCTTCCAACGGTTCTTCCTTGCCGACGGCGGCATAGGCCTCCTTGCGGTTAGGCGTAGCCAGCGTGATTCCGCGCACATCCAGTGCATGATCATCTTTGGGATCGTATCCGACCGGTATACCCGATTCGCGGGCCCGGGCCAGAATCACGTCCACAACGGCCTGGCTGATCAACCCTTTGCCATAGTCTTCAATAATCACACCATCCACATGCGCCAAGGCCTGTTCCAACAAAGCGATGAACGCCTGTTGTTCCTCGCCTTTCCAGGCCAACTTCGCCTCCCAATCCACACGCACCACTTGCTGGCGCTCGGCGATGATCCGGGTCTTGACGGTGGTGCGGGCGGACGGAGCCTGGTAGATAGCGCCAACATCGACCTGGGCTTGGCGCAAGTGTTCAGTCAGGATGGCTCCTTCCTGGTCCGGACCAATCACCCCGGCCACGTGACTGGCGCCGCCCAACGTCTGTATATTCCACGCGACATTGCTGGCGCCGCCCGGTACGGCTTTTTCGTGGGTGACATTCAGCACCGGGACCGGGGCTTCAGGGGAAATGCGGCGGACCACCCCATAGATATAGCGGTCCAACATCACATCGCCGACCACCAGGATGCGGCGCTGGCCAAATTGCTGAATTAAGGTCCGGGCGCGTTCGCGTTCCAGCGTCATGCATACCTCTTAAAAAACACCGTCATCATCATCGTCATACTCGTCCAGTATCCAATGATCATTACCCGGCCCACGAACGCTTTGCAAAACTAATCGAATACTGGCGACCGGGATGCTGGCCGCCATTTGCGTCAACACCCGACGCGAATCATTCGAGACCCACAAGGTCATCCGGCCCCGGCGCACGAACAACCCTTCAAAAGCGGCTTCCGGCTCCAGCTCAATACTGGATATGCGCCCGTACTGGGGCAGACGAATACGCGCAGTATCGCGGGCTTCCAGCCACAGATCATAGACCTTTTCATCGGCCATAACCCGGTATTGGCGGCGCTGCCCCTCCTCGAACCCCACGCTTCGCATGTAGTAGGCAAAACTGACCAGATCCCGGGTATTCTCCTCCAACTCGAAGGTGTCTTCCCGATCCCGCCGCTCGGAACGCCAGTAGGCGATATTGTCGATATGATCAAACTTGGTAATTTCATGTTTGCGATAGCGGCCCTGCCGGAAATTCACCTCAAAGCGAAGCGGCAAAAAGGTGTGAGGATCGATGAGGCTCTCGATCACGTCGTCGACCGGATAAATGCGATTCAAAACCTTTCCAGAGCGGGTGCGGATTGTAATCTTCAATAGCGTGCGGTTGTATCGCTCCACCCATTCCGTCGTGATCCGGGTAAAACCGACCGGGATCCGTCCCCAATAGGCGCGGTACCGAATTTCTTCACCGACGGGGAACCAGAGTTCAGGCAGAGGTTTGGGTTCGGGATTCGGATCATGCACCATGATCGGGTGCACATCGGGAAATGGAATCACTTCCCGCTCCTCTTCCTCTTCCTCTTCCGGCTCTGCTGCCCCTGCGGTGCGCGGGACAACTTGTTGCAAGGGATCGTCGCCCCAGACCAAGCTCACACAAAAAACCAACAGTATCAGTCCACTGAACGTTTTTAATCGATCTCGTACCATCATTATCCTTATTGGAACGCTGAACCCTTCAGACGTTCAGTATCCATCGTCTATTCACTAACTCGCTGCGGAACTCGCCCCTTGCGTCAACCGGATAATCAGAAATTCCAAGGCCAAGGCTTGTGGCAAGGAGGAGCTCACCAGTTTTTCATGCGTATCCGCCAAATCTTTCTGGGCCAGTAATAGTTCGCGCAAGGTAAAGCGCTGCGCCTGGTCCACCAGCATGCCTACGCGGTACGGATGCATCTGGCGCGGATCACGCGCCAGCGCGCTCAGGGCTTCTTCACCCTCTGCGTCCACGTGCCAAGCCGGCTTTGCATAGCGGCCACCGGATTCGAGGCGCAACCAGTTACGACGTATACACTCTTTGAGTACGGCCAGTTCGCGGAACCGGTTCTCCAAACCAATGATCAAGCCGATCGGGTTTTCGCGTTGGAAAAGCAATTGCTTCAACACGCGCAAGGCCGCCGTCATATTGCGACCGGCCACTTGATCCGCCAACGCCCAGACGATCGACTCGCGACCGGGCGATATCACCGCTTGAACATCGTCCATCGACACCGTGCGCTGGCCCGCGCCGAGATAGGCCACCAATTTTTCCGATTCCTGGACAATCCGGCGCGTGTCGCTTCCGACCATCTCCAGAAACGCATCCACCACGCGCCGGGAATCGGGCTTCAATTCCAGCTCCCGCCAAATCTGTGCCGTGCGATCCTCCGCCGATTGATTCGCCTCCCGTTCGCGCTCAGGGGTCTTGAACTCCACGTAGCGCGCATGGGCCTTGCACGCCTTTACAAAGGCCCCGCGCCCGTCCACCTTGAGCGCGCTGATGACCAGTACATGCCCGTCCGGCAAGCCCTTCTTGATCAAACCGGTCAGCGCCTCTTTCAGCGGCTTCAAGCGCTCCGACTTCCCCAATACATCCGCGCCGAAGATGGAGGCATTGCGCAGCCATACGACCTTGCGGCCACCGAATAGGCCGACCGTTTGCACCGCTTCCAAGGCTTTGGCCAGTGCCTCACTGGCCTCGTCGATCACCTCGACGGCGCCATCGACGATTTCGAGATTCAACTCCTGTTCCGCTTTCGGGCAACACGCGTCGACGACCGAGCGGGCTTCCTGATTCACCAGGTAATCATCGTCCCCGGTAATGACGTGCACGGCATGCGCTGTTTTTTCATCTGATTTAGCCACGGTTCACTTCAACCTTTTCTCAACTTGCTGCCATAGTCTAATCATGTCTGCTTCATTCCAGCCATAGGAATCGTGCATCACCTGCTCGAGTTGCCAATCGGCAGCTTGCATGTGCCGGATCCAGTTGTGCAGTTCCGCTTGTCCCACCCGCTCAAGCAATGTCGCCATTAACGCCTCCGATTGACGGTAAAAAGCCCGATTGGCCTCCACCTCGGCTGGATACGTTGTGCGGGCGAGCAGCTCATCCCAAGGCAGCCAGAGGGTCGGCGAAATGGTCGGGCGATCCCGGTACAGGTGGCGCTGCCGTTGCCGGTGATAGGTTTGCGCCAATTGCCACCCCCAGTATTCGGCCAGCCCCTCCTCTATCCAAAGTGGCAGGGTCCCTTCATAGAGGCCCCATAGCCACCAGTGCACCAATTCATGGGGCAAATCAACATAGGCCGGTGGCTGATCGGGATCACGCAGCAAAAAGATTTCGTTCTTGATTTGCAACGCGATCCCTTCCGGTCGCCGCCCGGACACCTGCATCAAGCGCTGCCACGCCCGTCGGTCGGTAAGCACATAGATGCGGCCCGGGGCGTCCACGTCTGCGGGGACACGACGCGCCAACTCGGCCACCACCCACTCCGCCTCACGCGCCAAACCCGGCAACGGATCCGGTACCGCCGCGTGGTAGATGAAATGGGGCGATTCCGCATGGGTCCAGTGCCGCGTTTGGCCCCGCAACAGGGCCCGCCCCATCCGTGACAGGGTGCGATCACTGAGTTCCCGCCAAGCCCGTTCCTGATAGGCCTCGCACGGCACAGCCATACCGATCCACAGACCGATGGCACAGCCAACTATTCGCATGCAGGCGTTCCGTAACATGATTAAATCCGCGCAGTATCCGGCTGCCGCTTGACAGCGCTGCCCCGAAGGTTATGCTCGCAGCGTAAACCGAACTGCAGTTGTTGTCACGCAAGCGATGGAACATATCTGGGCACCTTGGCGAATGGAGTACATTCTGGCGGAAAAACAGCCGGGCTGCTTTCTTTGCGACATGCTCACCGCGGATCAGGACCGCGAAAACCTGATTTTATTGCGCCAGGAACTGGTGTTCATACTTCTCAATCGCTACCCCTATATCAATGGTCATTGCATGATTGCCCCCTACCGGCATGTGTCGGATCTCGAGGAATTGACTGAAGCCGAATCGGCGGCGGTCATGGACGCCACTCAATTATGCGTAGGCGTCCTCAAATCCGCGTTGTGCCCTGATGGACTCAATGTCGGGATCAACCTCGGCAAAGTCGCGGGCGCCGGCTTGGAGGAACACCTGCACGTGCATGTGGTGCCGCGCTGGTCCGGCGACACGAATTTCATGTCCGTGACGGCGCACACTAAAGTCATGCCCCAATCGCTATTCGACTTGTACGATCAATTGCATCCACATTTCCGAGGCTAAACACGATGTCCGCTGCGACCATCCTGATCGCCGGCAGCGGCTATGTTGGCAGTCGACTAACCGCGCATTTGCGGGCGCAAGGACATCGTGTCATTCCCATCCGCCGAACCGCCATGCCCAACGATGCCGAGGCGGTGACCGGTGACCTGACCGAACCGGAAACGATTATTTTGCCGCAGCCGATTACCCATGTGGTCTTCTGCGCCGGTCTGCAACGAGCGGAGCCGGCGGCCTATACGCAATTGTTCATCGACGGGTTCAGCCGTTTCCTCCAGCACCTTGCCGGGCAGCCGTTGCAACAGTTTCTGTTTACCTCAACAACGGGCGTCTATGCCGAGGTCCATGGTGGTTCGGTCGACGAGGATTCGCCCACGGCCCCGCGGCGGGCACCGGCCGCCGCCTATCTGGCGGCTGAGCAACACCTTCAAGCCGCGCCGTTTCCCACTGTGGTGGCCCGGCTATCCGGCATTTATGGACCGAACCGGACCCGCTTGATCGAGCGCGTCCGCACCGGGCAGGAATGTCGCCAGCGCGGGCCGGTCCAGTACGTTAATCAGGTCCATGTCGACGATATCGTCGGCGCCCTTGCGCACCTTTTGTTCCTGCCCCGCCCCGCGCCATGCTACAATCTCACCGATTGTGCGCCAACCGACCGGAATCAGGTGTTGGAATGGCTGGCGCACGAGCTGAATGTGGAGCCGCCGGCATGGAGCGATGCAGGGGTTCCAGCGGCTGCCCGGCGGGGCGGCAACAAACAGTGCCGGAATCAGCGTTTGCTGGACAGCGGCTATACTTTTACCTACCCGACGTACCAAGAAGGCTATAGTGCTTTACTCAGGGCCTCGCCAGAAGGGGCGTAATGCCAGTTGCCAAAACTATTCCTGAGTTCCACATTCGGACACCCGAGGCGAAATCGTAATCGAAGTCCCGGCTCATGTTAATTCCCATTTCTGCACGGGATTAACCTGGATTAGAGTTTCTCCCCTCTTTTCTTATCGGCCATGTTTCCGCAGCCAGAGATAAAGGCGAAAGATTAAGGCGAAAGACAAGGGGGGGAAAGAGGCTCTTTATCTTTCGCCTTAATCTTTCGCCCTTGTCTCACGTTCTCGCGCAGATTGCGCCCTTTCAAGAATCGCCAGAACAACTTACAAAAGAATTCAGAGGCACCGTGGAAGTCAGGAACAATAGCCATCCGGCTTGCCTAACCGGTCACCCCGAGCGAAAAGGCTCTAGAACCGCGGTGAGGTAATCTCCGCCCGTTGCCGGTCCAAATCAATGATTTCCTGTTGCCAGAACGCCGAGCTTCCCCAGTCCGGCGCTAATCGGGAAAATCCGCCATCGGCCTTTTGCCTCACACACCACGCCGTGTAATGAATAAAACGCATCGCCCGCAACGGCTCTATCAACGTCAACGTCTCCATCGGGAAATCGTAGAAAAGCTGATATCCGTTCAATAGCCAGTCCAACTCGCGACGGGCTTGAGGCAATCGATCCGGCAGAATCAACCACAGATCCTGAACCGCAGGGCCAACCGATAAATCATCGAAATCAAGCAAATGAAAGCCTTCGCCGGGCCGATAAAGAATATTGCCGGCATGGCAATCCGCATGAATCCTCAAGATCGGCACATCCTCGAACAGCGGCGCCGTCAGGTCAATGAGGTCGAAACAGATATCTTCATATTGCGCTTCGTGTTCCGGCGAGACCAATCCCGAATCGAGGATATACTCGACTTGGTCCGTGGTCGAATCGAGCGGATCCATGTAGATGCGATCGCGCGGCATCCGCTGCGCCCCGACTTGATGCATGCGACCAATCAACCGTCCCAATTGCGACCAAATCGCGGCATCCGGCTCGTCCAGCGCGCGCCCCCCCTTTTTCGGGAACAGGGTAAACCAAATCGGGCCCAGCGCATGCAAAACGGTCCCACCGCGACCCGCGATCGGAGGCACCACTGGAACCTCCGCCGCAGACAATTCCTGCAAGAAATCCAACTCGTCCTGCAACGCATCGCGACTCCATCGACCTGGGCGATAGAATTTCGCGATGACTGTTTCGCCCGAAGCCAATCCGATCTCGTACACGCGATTGATATAGCTGTTGAGGGGGCGACAGAGATTGGAACAGCGCTCACCCAGCACCTCTTCCACCGCGTTCAAGACGGTGTCGGGCGTGAGTGCACTGAAATCCGCGACCAATGCTTGATCCGCTTCACTCATGGGGCCTGCGCCACCGGCGGATGAATATAAATCGGGCGCGGCGGGATGATCGCCGTACCGGCGGATCCGTGTCGACCAGCCAAACGCCCGACCCACTCCGCCGTTGGAGCTTGATCAACGATGGCTGGTGCGACACCTCGCGCGTCGCACCAAGCGGTCCATGCCTGATCCAGTCGGGACCATTCCGCAGAAGTCCAGAGCACCTCGTCCGCAGCTACACCGTGGCTGGCCAAGGCTTGATCCAATGATGGCGCGGTGGCTTGGTTGGAATGATCCGGCGCAGTCACGAGCTGCCAACCCGACAACAGGGTACAAACTGACGCAGAGACAGCAAACAATCCCCACCACCATTGTCCCCTGCGGGCATCGCCCACTACCGCGATCCACTGTCGCTCCGGATGGGTCGCGGCCACGGCATGGGCCAGCGCCACGCCGCTGCTGATCCCATAGACCGGCTGCTTACCCGGCAAGGCCAAGTGTTCCGCGGCGACCACCGCCACCCGCATCCCCGAGTACCGACCGGGACCACAGCCTGCGGCGTACGCGGCTATGTCCGGCCAGGCCCAACCCGCTTGCCGCATAAGATCCTGTATCGCATCGAACAGGGCGGGCACGCGGCGGGCGTCGGGTTTCATGGTCTGCGCGGCCACCAATTGTTCACCCGACAGCAAGGCCATGCTGCCGACTTCCGTGGACCATTCAATCGCAAGCACATTCATCGGTTCCGCATTCATCCGATCCGGATCAGCCGCTCATTCGCCTGTTTGCCGTGCGCCAGAAAGATGTGTGTGGTACGTTCCGGCAACACGCCGTCGGCCCGTTCCGGCCATTCAATCGCGGTTACGCCGGCCCCATCGACATACTCATCCAATCCCATATCCAAGGCTTGATCCGCCGACTGAAGCCGGTAGAGATCGATATGATACAACGGCAAGCGCCCTTCATATTCGTTGACCAACGTATAGGTCGGACTGGAAACCGGCTGGGTCACCTTCAGCCCCGCCGCCAACCCCTGGACAAAACAGGTCTTACCCGCGCCTAGCGGGCCGTGTAACGCCAACACGCTGCCGGGTATCAAATCGCGCGCCAACCGTTCTGCAAAGGCTTGCGTATCGGCTGCGGAGAGGGAGTGCAGCGACGCGGTCCCGGACGAACGCGGCTCATTCATAGACATGTTCCGGACCCGGATAGGTCCCCTCTTCCACGTCGTGCTTGTACTGGGCAAAGGCCTTTCGCATCGCTTCGCCCACGTGCGCATAGCGTTTGACAAATTTGGGCGAAAAATCCTCAAACATACCCAGCACATCATGCACCACCAGCACCTGCCCGTCGCAGTCCGGACCGGCGCCAATCCCTACCGTCGGCACGGCAATGGCCTCGGAAATTTCAGCGGCCAACGGGGCGGGCATGCCTTCCAGTACCAATGAAAAGATACCGGCCTCCACCAACGCTTGCGCATCGGCCTTCAATGTGGCGGCCGCCGCGTCCCCGCGGCCTTGAACCTTGTAGCCGCCAAAGGCACGCACACTTTGAGGGGTCAAACCGATGTGCCCCATCACCGGAATTCCGTTTGCCACCAAATGCTCGACCGTGTCGGTGCGCAGTGCGCCCCCTTCAATCTTCACCGCATCGGCGCCGGCGTCCTTGATTAATCGACCGGCATTATCGACCGCTTCGCCAAGGCTCACCTGATACGAAAGGAACGGCATATCCGCCACCACCAGCGCCGAACGGCCACCGCGCGTCACCGCACGTGTATGATGCAGCATATCCGCCATCGTTACCGGGATCGTGGAATCGTAACCCAGCATCGTCATACCCAGCGAATCGCCGACAATCAGCAATTGGATCCCCGCTTCATCCATCATCCGG